>DASWHT010000348.1:0-11498 GCA_036398075.1 Binatia bacterium
GGTTGACCCTCTCGGTCGAGTTCTTTCCCCCAAAGACAGACAAAGGCGACGAGAACCTCTTCAGCGAAATCGAGATTATCAAGAGGCTCAAACCCGCCTTCTGCTCTGTTACGTACGGGGCTGGCGGAAGCACGCGCGAAAAGACCGTCGACTTGGTTGACCGCATTCATCGCCAGTGCGCGCTGGAGGTGATGTGCCATCTAACGGTCGTTGGCCAGTCCAAGGGCGCAGCCCGAGCCATACTCGATAAGCTCAAGCAAAAGGGGATTGAAAATTTGCTTGCCCTGGGCGGCGATCCCCCGCAAGGAGTTAGTGAGTGGAAGCCGCATCCGGACGGGTTTCAATACGCCGTGGAGTTGGTACGCGAAGCGAACAGCCGGGGCGGTTTTGCGGTGGCGGTGGCGGGGTTTCCCGAGGTTCACCCGCGCGCGCTCAGCCGCGCGTCGGACTTGCGCTATCTGCAGGAAAAAGTCGATGCCGGCGCCGCGGCCGTGATTACCCAACTTTTTTTTGACAATGACGATTATTACCGTTTCGTCGAGGATGCGAGGAAGCTAGGCGTGACCGTCCCGATCGTGCCCGGTGTATTGCCCATTTTATCGGCGTCCCAGGTCCGCCGCTTCGTCTCCCTGTGCGGGTCGAAAATCCCGGCAAAATTGGAAAAAGAATTGAGCAAGGTTGAAAACGATGACGATGCGGCGGTGCAAATGGGCATCGAATATGCCAGCCGCCAATGCGAGGACCTTATCCAATTCGGCGTGCCGGGGTTTCATTTCTACTCGCTAAACAAGTCGCGCTCCGTGACGGCGGTTTGTGAAAATCTTGGCCTGTGAGGCTAGCGGTTTCGCCGGAGCTTGAAGTCACATTGGAATTCTAAGCCGCGCGGCACATATCATGTCGGATACGGAAAACAATTATCTAGATGATGGCAGCGAACAGGTCGAAGTGAGGCGGCAGAAGCTCGCCAAACTCAGGGAAGGCGGGTTACGGGCTTATCCCAACGATTTCAAGCCGACGCATGAAGTCTCTGCGATCGTCGCGGATTTTGCTACTGCCGAGGACGAGCGGTTGAGCGCGGCGCCGAAAGACCTTCGGGTTGCGGGCCGGATTATGGCCATCCGAAGAATGGGCAAGGCTGCTTTTTTTCACATGCAGGACCGGCGCGGGCAGTTGCAAGTCTACGCCCAGCAGAACCAACTGGGCGAGGAAGCTTACGCTTTGTTTCGCGCCCTTGACATCGGCGACATAGTCGGAGTCACCGGCCATCTATTTCGTACCCGGACCAGGGAGTTGACGCTGGCAGCGCAAGAGCTTCGCTTGTTGACGAAATGCTTGCGGCCATTGCCGGAAAAGTGGCATGGGCTCGCCGATGTCGAGGCGCGTTACCGCCAGCGGTATGTCGATTTGATGGTCAATCCAGAGGTGCGCGAGGTTTTTGAGAAGCGTTCGCGCATCGTGCGGCAATTGCGGCGCTTCTTTGAGGAGCGTGATTTTCTCGAAGTCGAAACGCCGATGATGCAGGCGATCCCCGGCGGCGCCGCCGCTCGGCCGTTTATCACCCACCACAATACGCTGGCTATGGATCTCTACCTCCGGGTGGCGCCGGAATTGTTTTTGAAACGGCTCCTGGTCGGCGGCTTCGAGCGGGTTTTCGAGTTGAACCGGAATTTTCGCAACGAAGGTATTTCGGTGCGCCACAATCCGGAATTCACGATGATCGAATTCTATCAAGCGTACGCAACCTTCGATGATCTCATTAAGCTCACCGAGGAGCTGTTCGTCGCCATCGCCAAGGAAATTAACGGTTCGCTGCAGGCGACTTACGCCGGCCAGACCATCGACTTGACGCCGCCCTGGCGACGGCTGACGATCCCCGAGGCGATTGTCGCGCATGGCGGCGCTCGGCCAGGGGAGATCGACGATCTGGAAGGATTGCAAAAGTTTGCTCAGAAAACAGGATTGCGCGTCGATCTCAAGGTTCCCTACGGCAATTTGCTGGTGGAGGTTTTCGAGGAGGTGGCGGAGGCGCAGCTCATACAGCCGACTTTTGTCACCGGCTTTCCGATCGAAGTCTCGCCTCTGGCGCGCAAAAACGACCAGAATCCCGCTCTGGTAGACCGTTTCGAACTCTACATCGGTGGGCGCGAGTTGGCCAATGCTTTCTCCGAGCTCAATGATCCCGCCGATCAGCGGCAACGCTTTCTCGAACAGATGGCAGCGCGCGCCGCCGGCGACGACACCGCCAACCCGATCGACGACGACTATGTCCGCGCTTTAGAGTTTGGCATGCCGCCGGCCGCCGGCGAGGGCATCGGTATCGACCGGCTGGTGATGTTGTTCACCGATTCGCCTTCCATTCGCGACGTTATCCTATTTCCGCTCCTCAGGCCGCAGCGCTGATTTTTTCGATTCGAATGTTGATAGCCAAGGAAACACAGAGGCGCAGTGAGTGCGGCGCAATAAGCGCTGGACTGTTGGGTTCAAAGTTCAATGTTCAAGGTTCAACGTTTCGGTCGCAATTCAAACCCTTGAACGTTGAACCAGAATTCAAGCTATGAAGTACGAATTTTTCATCGGCCTGCGTTACTTGCGGGCGCGCCGGCAGGAGACCTTCATTTCCTTGATCACGGTTATTTCCGTGCTGGGAGTGATGATCGGCGTGATGACCTTGAACGTTGTGATGGCGGTGATGAGCGGCTTCGAGGAGACCTTGCGCGACCGTCTGCTGGGAATCAATGCGCATATCTCGGTGGTGAAGTCCGGTGATCCAATGCGCGATTACGAACGGGTCGTCGACAAATTGCGGCAGGAGAAAGATATCATCGCCGCTTCGCCGACGGTATACGGCCAGGTGATGTTGACATCCGGGGCGCGGGTTTCGGGAGTCGTCGTGCGCGGCGTCGATCCCGACCGGGTCAATCAAGTCGTCGATCTTCAGAGCTATTTGTTGAAGGGCAAATTAGCGGCGCTCAAGTCGCGGCATGCGATTCAGGTGGAGGAGCGCACGGTGTTATTGCCGGGTGTCATACTCGGAGAACGTTTGGCCGCCCAGCTCGGGGTGTTTGAGGGAAGCCCGGTGCAAGTGGTATCGCCATTGGGCAGCCCCACCGCCATCGGGGTCATCCCAAAGGTGCGGCGCTTTGTCGTCATCGGCATCATGAAAACCGGCATGAGCGAGATCGATTCCGTGGTGGTCTTCATGGGCCTCGCCGACGCGCAAGATTTTTTTGATCTCGAAGGCGCGGCGACCAACATTGAAATGAAAATCCGTGACGTCAAGAATTCCCGCGCGGTGGCGGAGCGCCTGCAGCGGCTACTGGGTTTTCCCTATCTCGCGGAAGATTGGACGCGTCTTTGGCCCAATCTATTTTCCGCGCTGCAGCTGGAGAAGACGGTTTACTTCCTGGTGCTCTTGCTGATGATTCTGGTGGGCGCCTTTAACATCGTCTCGACGCTCGTGATGGTCGTGATGGAAAAAAGAAAAGATATTGCCATCCTGCGCTCGATGGGGGCGACCCAGCGGAGCATCCGCAAAATTTTTATGTTCAAAGGCTGCTTTATCGGCGTGGTCGGAACGGTGTTGGGAGTTCTGTTGGGGCTGCTTGTCTGCGGCTTCATTGCGCAGTACGAATTCGCGTTGCCCGAGGGCATGTTTTTAATTTCCACCGTACCGGTGCGCGTTTACTGGAGCAATTTTTTACTGGTTGCCGTCGCTTCGTTCATTGTCTGTCTTCTCGCCAGCATCTACCCGTCGCGCCAGGCGGCGAAACTAGATCCGGTGGAAATCATCCGCTATGAGTAGTCTCCTTCTGGTTCGGGACCTACACAAATCCTTCTCCGAAGGGGGAAGTGATATTCATGTTCTGCAGGGAGTGGATTTTGCGCTCGAGGAGGGCGAACGGCTAGCGGTGATCGGCGAGTCCGGCGTCGGCAAAAGCACGCTGCTTCATATCATCGGCACCCTGGACCGCCCCACCAGCGGCGAGATTCTGTACCGCGGTAACGCGCTCCCCATCACTGATGAAGCCGCGCTGTCAGAATTTCGCAATCGGGAAATCGGCTTTATCTTTCAGTTTCACTATCTGTTGCCCGATTTCTCCGCCCTGGAAAACGTCATGTTTCCGGCGCTCATCCAGGGCGTGGCGCCCGGGACGGCGAAGCTCGGGGCGGAGACGTTACTCGAAATGGTTGGCCTCAAAGACCGGATGAGCCACCGTCCGGGCAAGTTATCGGGCGGCGAGCAGCAGCGCGTCGCCGTGGCCCGTGCCGTCATCTTACAGCCGAAATTGGTCTTGGCGGACGAGCCCACGGGCTCTTTAGACGTGCGCATTGGCGACGAAGTCCAGCAGCTGCTATTCAAGCTAAACCACGACCAGGGTATAGCTATGATTATCGCGACTCATAATCGGGAGTTTGCCCGCAAAATCGGCCGGCAGGTCGAACTCAAAGCGGGAAGACTTGGGGGGGCTTAGCTAAAGCGTCATTTGCTTTACAAAAGTAATGTAATTTGTTAAATAACTTACGAATTAAATCAAATGTCACGGCAGCAGGATCCGCGCTCCGGAATGAAACCTAAAACTCTGCCAGCCCTAGTCGCCATCGTGGTATTTCTGCTTGGTGTTGTCACCGGGATTGTGCGGGCCCCGGCGCAAGCCCAGGAAAAAGTCACGCTTAAAGAGGTCAAGATTTCCGGCAACGTGCGCGTCGAGGACGAAGGTATCCGGCTCCATTTAAAGAACCGGGCCGGCGCTTCGTATGACCCTGGCATCGTCGAGCAAGATGTCAAGGCGATCTTCCGCATGGGGTTTTTTGACGACGTGCGCGCCGAGCTTTCCGCTGACGGCGTCCTGACCTACGCGGTAAAAGAGAAACCCTATGTCCGCGAAGTTAAAATTCAGGGCAACTCCCAGTTGGGCAAGGAAAAGATCGAAACCGCTCTGGGGATAGTTCCACGCTCGGTGCTCGACCGCGGTAAAGTCATCGAAGGCGTCGAGAAAGTCCGAAAACTCTACAGCGATCAAGGCTACGTCAATGCGCGGGTCGACTATGTGGTCTCGACAGAAGCCAATAACCAGGCGGTGGTAGTTCTGGATGTCCTCGAAGGGGCGCGGCTGCTGATCAAACGGATATCCTTCGAAGGCAACAAAACCTTCAGCGAAAGCGACCTCAAGGATTTGATCGCAACTAAAGAGGAATCGATTCTGTCGTTGGTTACCAATCGCGGCGTGCTGGACCGCGATATGTTGACCAACGACATGGCGATTCTGTCCAACCACTATCTGGATCACGGCTACATCGATCATAAATTCGATGATCCGGTGGTGTTGCGGGCGCGGGACGGGCTGGAGATCGTGATCCGGGTCCACGAGGGCGACCAATACCGGGTTGGCAAAGTGGAAATCGGCGGAGAGCTCATCGAAGACGGCAGGCAGATCCTAAAGAAGATCAAAATCACCAGCGGCCAGATTTTTCGCGGCAGCCGGCTGCGCGAGGACATCACGTCGCTCGCCGACATGTATACGAACAAGGGATTTGCATTTGCTCAAGTGGATCCGGTGACGAACGTGAATGCGCAGGACAAAAACGTCGATATCGCCTTGATCGTCACCCGGGGGCCGCCGGTGTATTTCAACCGGGTGCTCGTCTCGGGGAACAACAAGACCCGCGATAACGTCGTGCGCCGCGAATTGCTCACCACGGAGCAGGAGCTTTTTTCCGGCAACATGGTCACCCAAAGCCGCAACGCGCTGCAGCGCACCGGCTATTTCGAAGATGTGCAGTTGACTACCAAGAAGACCGACCAGCCCGACACCGTCGACCTCCATGTCGATGTCAAAGAAGGATCGACGGGGACATTCTCCGTGGGTGCGGGCTACAGCAGCGGCGATGGTTTTATTTTCAATGCCTCCGTCGCGGAGAAGAATTTTTTCGGCCGCGGCCAAGGCGTCAGCGGCAATTTCAGCATCGGCTCCAGGCGGCAGGATTTTATCTTTAGCTTTAACGAGCCTTACTGGAACGAAAGCCGCATGTCGCTGGGCTTCGATGCGTTCAATACCAAGCGCGAGTACAATGCGTTCGACGAGCGCCGCGTGGGATTCGGGGTCAACACAAGCTATCCGCTAAAATACGCTTCGCTGCCGTTTTTCGGTGCCGACAAGAGGACGCGGACGCTCGGTTCCGACGAGCTGCCGGAAAACTCTCCGCCTACGATATGGGATTATATGCGCGGCGGCGTGTCATACGATCTCACCCGTGAGTCGATCAGTGGAATCGATGCCGGAGCGTCACAATCCATAAAGGACGAAAAGGGCACTTCGTTAACCAGCGCGGTTACGCCGGGAATAACCTACGACAGCCGCGACCATTTCTTCAATCCCACGGAGGGCGCCAAGTCCGCGTTTTCAGTCAAAACGGCGGGGTTGGGCGGCGATAATCGCTTTCTCAAAGCGGATCTGAACGGGCGCTGGTACTATCCGTTGCTCAAGGACCCGAACTGGGGCGGCGCTTATGTTTTGTCACTTGGCGGGGGATTGGGCTATGGAATCGGGTTTGGCAAGACCTCGAATTCGAGCGAGCTCCCGCTGTTCGAGAGATTCTTCCTGGGCGGCATGAACTCCGTGCGCGGTTTCGCCGAGCGGAGCATTGGTCCAAAAGCTGAGAGCTGCGTGACGGATGAGTCAGGTACCGCAACGTGCACGAACACCAGCGATGTGGTCGGCGGCGATAAATCGGCGTTCTTCAACGCTGAAATTATGTTTCCCGTGATGGAGCAGTACGGCTTGAGGGGCGTGGCCTTCTTCGACATGGGTAACGCGTTTAATGGAAGTAATTTTGGCCTTGCAGATTTCAGGCGGTCAGTTGGTATCGGTGGACGTTGGATGTCCCCCTTCGGTCCTCTTCGCGTTGAACTCGGCTTCCCGCTCAATAAGCAGCCTGGCGATGACACTTCGGTCATCGGCTTTTCCATCGGTAGTCAGTGATCATGCTGATTACCCCCTAATTGGTACACAAACTTTAATCGAGTCATCGGAGGTGCACGTGAAGTATTGGCTAGTGTTGGTCTTGCTTGTCCTGTCGCCGGCTCTGGTTTCGGCGCAGGAGAGGATAAAGATCGGATTTATCGATCTCCAACGAGCAATCACGGAGTCCGCGGCTGGCAAAAGAGCCAAAGCGCGCTTCGAAACTCAGGTCAAAAAAGCCGAATCGGATCTACTCAAAGAAAAACAGGAGCTGGAAAGGCTAAAATCCGATCTCGACAAGAAGGGACCGCTGCTGAAGGACGAGGAGAGGCGCAATATAGAGGCGGATTTGCAAAGGCGCTACGTTCAGTACCAGCGCACCATGGGGGACCACCAACAAGACCTGCGCCAGAAGGAAGGGGAGATGACCGGCGATATTTTGAAAGAGCTCCAGCAAATCATCACCGACATCGGCAAGGCGGAAAAGTTCACGCTAATCTTCGAACGCACCCAGATCTTATATAACGATCAGGGCATCGACATTACCACCAAGGTGATTGAAACTTTCAATAGCCGCGCAAAAACCAAGTGACGCCGTTAGCCAAGACACTCGCCGAATTGGCCCGAGAAGTGGGAGGGGAAGTTGTTGGGAATGGGGATGTAAAAATTCACAGGGTTGCGGCCATCGAAGAAGCCGGACCGGGCGAGATTACCTTCCTGGCCAACCCGCGCTATCACTCTTATCTGGATGCTTGCCGGGCCAGCGCGGTGATCGTCGCTCCCGGCATGGCTTCGCGCGCCGCGTCCGGTCCGCAAAAGAAGAACTTTCTCGAAGTCGCCGATCCCTATTTCGCATTCGCCAAGATTCATCAAGTATTCAATCCGGCTCCCCGATTTGCGTCCGGCATAAGTCCCCTTGCTTATATCGATAGCCAAGCGAAGCTCGGCGCCGAGGTGACCATTTTCCCTCATGCGTTCGTCAGCAAAGACGCCAGGGTGGGCGCGCGCACGGTGCTTTATCCGGGGGCTTTTTTGGGAGAAGGGGTTGAAGTCGGTGATGACTGTGAATTGCACCCTAACGTGGTGGTTCGATACGGCTGCAAGCTAGGGAACCGCGTGATTATTCACGCCGGGGCGGTTATTGGAAGCGATGGTTTCGGCTACGCCGGCCGTGGCGGTGAGCGGGTGAAGATTCCCCAGGCGGGCGGGGTTGAAATTCAGGATGACGTCGAGATAGGCGCCAACGCCGCGGTGGACCGGGCGACTTTTGGATGCACGGTGATCGGCCGCGGCGCCAAGCTCGACAATCTCGTGCAGATCGCGCACAACGTCGTGGTCGGTGAAAATAGCATCATCGCCGCCCAGGTGGGGATCGCCGGCAGCACGCGCATCGGCAAGAATGTAACGCTGGCCGGCCAGGTGGGCGTGGTGAATCATCTCGAAATCGGCGACGGCGCCGTCATCGGGCCACAATCGGGCGTTGGCCGTTCGGTGCCCAGGGGCGTCAAAGTTTCGAGCGGCCTCCACGCTGCGCCACATCAGGAATGGCTCAAAGTTATGATCCTGCTGCCTAAATTGCCGGAGCTGTGGGCGCTCACCCGCCGTCTGGAGCGGAAAATTGCGGACTTGCTGAGCCGAAGCGAAAAGGGATAGGCGATGATGTTGGACATTAAAGAAATCTTCAAATACCTGCCGCACCGCTATCCGTTTCTACTGGTCGACCGCATCAGCGAGATCCAAGGCAGCGAGAAGATCGTCGGCATCAAGAATGTCTCCTTCAATGAGAATTTTTTTCAGGGTCATTTCCCCAACCACCCTGTGATGCCGGGCGTGCTGGTGTGCGAGGCGATGGCCCAACTCGCCGCGATTCTGGTGCACAACGCGCGCGGCGGTATGGAGGATAACAAGGTCTTCGTGCTCACCGGGCTTGACAAGGTCAAATTCAAGCGCACCGTAGAGCCGGGAGATCAGTTGCGCATGGAGGTGAAGTTGGTCAAACGGCGCGGCGATTTCTGGAAGATGCAGGGAATGGCGCTGGTGGACGGCAAGGTGGCGGCGCAGGCGGAGATTTCCGCCATGGAAATCGAGAAGAAGTAGCGGGCGGTTTCGGTGGCGCGGGGACATGGCGGAGATTCACCAGACAGCCATCGTCGATGAGCGGGCGGAAATCGCAGGCGATGTTGAAATCGGCCCCTATTGCGTGATTGGTCCCGGCGTCAAGCTCGGCAAAGGCACTAAGCTCAAATCTCATGTTGTGGTCCAGGGCCGCACGACGTTGGGCGAGGGCAATACGATATTTTCATTCGCCAGCGTCGGTTCCGTGCCGCAGGATCTCAAGTACAAAGGAGAGTCTAGCGAGTTACTCATCGGTGACCGAAATACCATACGCGAGTATGTTTCGCTCAATCCCGGCACCGAGGGGGGCGGGATGTTGACCCGCGTTGGCAATGAAAATCTCCTCATGATGTATTGTCACATCGCGCACGACTGTATTTTAGGCAACCGCAACGTGATCGCCAATGGGGCGACACTCGGCGGCCATGTCGTAATTCAGGATCATGTGATCGTGGGTGGATTGGTCGGCGTGCATCAATTCGTCAAGATCGGTTCCAGCGCGATCTTGGGCGCGGGCTCGATGGTATCCAAGGATGTGCCGCCATTTTGCAATGCCACGGGCGACCGCGCTCGGCTGCATGGGCTTAATCTGGAGGGGTTGCGGCGGCGTGGCTTCGACAAAGCGAAGCTGAACACGCTCAAGAAGGCGTACCGGATCATTTTTCAGTCCAAGATGAAGACCGCCGATGCGCTTAACAAAGTGCGCGCCGAGATACCTCCTTCAACCGAGATTGACCTGCTGGTTTCCTTCATCGAAAGCTCACGGCGTGGCGTCTGTCGCCAGACTTGAGAGCGATTGTTAAAATTGTTTTGCCCGGCCGGTGGAACGGTCGCCTGTGAAGAAGCTTGGTTTGATCGCCGGCAACGGCAAATTTCCATTGCTTTTCGCAGCGGAAGCCAAACGAGAGGGCTACACTATCGTCGCCGTGGCCCACCGCGGTGAAACTCCAGAGGAGATCGAGCGCTTGGCCGATGACGTAATCTGGATCCGGGTCGGCCAGCTCGGGAAAATAATCCGAACTTTTAAGAATGCCGGGGTGACCCAAGCCGTGATGGCGGGAGGCATCGGCAAGGTCAAGCTATTTGGCAACTTTAGGCCGGACCTGCGCGGCATAACTTTCTTGGCGCGGCTCAAAAGCCGCGAAGATGACGCGCTTTTACGCGGCGTCGCCGATGAGCTGTCGAGGGAAGGCATCGCGGTCTTGGAATCGACCTTGTGTCTCCCGCACATTGTGCCCGCGGCAGGGATTTTGACCCCGCAAGCTCCTAATGCCTCGCAGTGGGAAGATATCCGCCTGGGTTTTCGCGTGGCCAAGGAGATCGGCCGTTTGGGGATCGGCCAGACCGTCGTCGTAAAGGAAGGCGTGGTTATCGCGGTGGAAGCGGTGGAAGGCACCGACGCGGCCATTGCACGAGGCGGAAGTATCGCCCGCTCCGGCTGCGTGGTGGTAAAGGTCAGCAAACCCGGGCAGGACCTTCGCTTCGATGTGCCCGCGGTGGGGGTGGACACGATCAAAAATCTCCACGCGGTGAGAGGCGCGGTATTGGCCGTGGAGGCGGGAAAAACCATTCTTCTAGAACGGGACGAACTATTGCGGGAAGCATCGCGCTGCGGCGTTGTCGTCGCCGCGGTGAGTGGCTGAGCCATGGAGCACCAATGAAAAAATTGCCTGTGCGATACCAAACAAGCGGCCATGACCGGAGACAGCGCTTCGCCGGTGAGCGCTCATGAATGCGGTTGTTCCCGTTGCGGTGGTGGGCGTTGGTCACTTGGGCAAGTTTCACGCCGAGAAATATGCGGCGTCGGCAAATGCGGAATTGCGCGCCGTCGTAGACGTCGATGAATCACGGGCGCGCAAGGTGGCGGCAAAGTGCCAGACTCAAGCGCTGGTGGACTACCACGCGCTGTTCGGGCAGGTAAGAGCGGTCAGCGTTGCCGTTCCCACGGCGCTGCATCACCGCGTGGCCGCCGACTTTTTGTGCCAAGGCATCGACGTGCTGGTCGAGAAGCCGATGACGGCCAATCTCGCCGATGGCCGGGAGCTGGTGGAATTGGCGGCGGCGCACAAAGCGATTCTCCAGGTAGGACATCTCGAAAGGTTCAACCCCGCGATCCGCAAACTCGAAGGCGTTATCAAGGAACCGAAGTTCGTCGAGTGCCACCGGCTGGCTCCTTTCGTCGAGCGCGGCACCGATGTCGACGTCGTGCTCGATCTCATGATCCACGATATCGATGTGATCACGAGTTTAGTGCGCTCGCCGGTAGAGCGGGTCGAAGCCGTGGGAGTGCCCGTCCTGACGGACAAACCGGACATCGCCAACGCGCGCATCAAATTTGCCAATGGCTGTATCGCCAATATTACCGCCAGCCGGGTCTCGCTTAAACGTGAACGCAAAGTACGCTTTTTCCAGCCCGATGCGTAT
>DASWHT010000349.1:0-3356 GCA_036398075.1 Binatia bacterium
TTCCCTTCTGAACGGATTTCCAGGCTCCTACGCCGATCACCGCAAGGGTAGGACTACTTTTAAGTTTGACGGGTAAATCCGCTGAATCGGCGCTAGCGCAGAAACCGGATAGCAGGATTACAACAACAATCGCAAGAATACGAGACATCACGGGTTCCAACACCAGAATAGCAAAAGCCCGGTTAAAAAAAAGCGCCGGCAGCGGTGGCAGCATATTGCGCCCCGGCGCACTCTAGTAAGCGTTCAAATCGTTCAAAAAGTTCAAATCGTTCAAACCCCCTCCTTCATCCTCCCCCGCGACGCGGGGGAGGACAGAGGTGGGGGCGTAAACGGCTTGAACGTTTTGAACTGTTTGTTAGCATCATTCAAAGGAAGAAGGAGGACAGCGATGAAATACTACCTCTGGATACTGTTAAGTTTGATTTTAGCTTTGCCAGCCTGCGGCGGCGACCAGAAGAGTTCCGATGAGCGGGCGAAGGAAGCCCAGAAGGCGATCCAAGAAGGGATGCAAAAGGAAAAACAGATGTACGAAGGCATGCAGAAAGGCGCCGAAGCTGTCCAGAAACAGGTCGAAGAAAAAACCAAGTAATTCTCCAGTCACCCTTTCATTGCCCGGAGCGCCTTATTCTCCTTCGCCGAATACCTTGCAGCTTGCTGCGAGGATGAAGGCGAGGAGAACCCTCCGTAGCCTTGGCGAAGGAGGGTGGAAGGGCTTCGGCCTTCGCCGTCCGAAGTCGGCTACGGCCGACGAAGGTCGGAGAATTTCGCAAAGATACCTCGGAGCTTTGCTCCGAGGAGCTTCATTTTCGCGGCGTGATTTCAAAAACGACGCGGTCCATACGCGGTGGGGAATCGCGCAGGGTTAGGATCCGGCGGCGCAGCGCGTCGTCGGTCACTTGCTTCGCTACGCCGGAGAGCTTCTCGCCTCTGGCGCTGATCTCGACGGCGGGATTCTTGATCATGTTCTGGCACCAGTGTTTTCCTTCCACCCTGCTGGAAGAGGCATAGAAGCTCCCCTTGAAATGAAAAAAGCGCAGCTCCACGGTCCGTGGCAAGCCGCTTTTGCGTCCGATGGTTGTGAGAGCCGCGACCAACGAAGCGCCGTCTTCGAGTTCCATGGCGCCGAATATACGGCGGTGTAAGTCGTTAAACAAGCGGCGTATTGTCGCTGCGCTCCCGTTCCAGACGTTCCAACCCCTCGGGCCGTTCAAGGTTCAAAGTTCAAGGCGGAGTTGGGATAGCTCAAGCGGTTTAATCCCCCTCCTTCCTCGTCCCCCGCGTTCGCCGGGACGATAATAGAGGGTGGGACCGATTTGACATTTAAAATTCCCTCGCCCACTTGCGGGAGAGGGTTAGGGTGAGGGTGATTCGCGTGGCCGCGATCTTGACTCGTTTATTCCCGGGAGGATAAGCTTGGCGGCGCTGAGTAGGAGCGTTTAACCAACGAGAAAACCGGAGGCTGATATGGCAGGTAAGTCCGCGGTCAAGCGGAGGACCGGAATCCAACCTTCAATGATCAAGTTTGGCGGCGGTATTGAATCGGTACGGGCTTTGCCGAGAGCAAAAGGCAAACGCCCCGCGGTGATTATCCTGCACGAGCGCTACGGCATCGATCAACACACCAAGGACCTGACGGTGAAGCTGGCGCAAGCCGGGTTCGTCGGCCTGGCGCCGGATCTTTTTCACCGCTTCACGGGCGACCGCAAAGCGGTCCTGCGCGGCGAGCAAAGGGTCGATCTGACCGACGAAGGCGCCCTGGAAGATTTGAACGCCGCGGTGGAGTATCTAAAAAAATTCAAAAACGTCGACGCCGGGAAAATCGGCATTGTCGGCGTGTGCCAGTCGGGGCGGCAGCCGGTGCTGCTCGCGGCGAAACGGAACGACATCGCCGCCGCCGTGGTGCTCTATGGCGCCGTCGGCGGCAGGGAATGGCAGGGCAATCCACTTCGGCCGACGCCCATCGAAGAGCTGATCGCCCAGGTCGCTTGTCCGGTATTGGGAATCTTCGGCGAGGCCGATCATATCATTTCTATCGACGACGTCGTACGCTTCCGCAATTGTTTGGAGAAAGCCAAAAAAAACTGTCACATTCGCATATACCGCGACGCGCCGCACGGCTGGCTCAACGACACCATGCCCGGCCGGTACCGCAAAGAAGCGGCAAAGGACGCCTGGAGCCTGATGATGGCGTTCTTTAAAAAAAGTTTCGCGGGCGGCTGGGACAAAGACAGAATCGCCTGTGTTTTTGAAAACGACTACTCGGCAAAGTATGATTTCTCCAAGAATGTTCGCATGGAATAGACCAGGCGCGATAGAGCCGCAACCGAAACTCGGAATATCTCGCGCAAAGGCGCCAAGGCCGCAAAGGAAGAGCATTGTCATTTCGAACGAAGAGAGAAATCTTTCTTAGATCCCTCGCATTCGCTCGGGATGACAGGCTTCTGGCCTGTCACTTTGCGACCTTTGCGCCTTGGCGGGAGGAATTTCCGAATCCGAGAACCTTCGACTTCCGGAATATTTAAGCGGCACGCTATGACAAACATGTTGGTCTTAGTTTTTGGATAGTAATACGAGGTAAATTTGATGTATTCAAAAACGATCGGACGACTTGTTCTGCGCTTTGCCGCCGCGCTTTGCGCGCTGCTATTGCCGATGCCCAGTCTCACCGCGATTGGCGCCGAACGGGTAACGATTGCGACGCCGAGCCGGGGATTGTTTGAATTTCCGGTAGTCGTGGCGATGCGCAAAGGCTTTTACAAAGACGAAGGGATCGATGTCGATAAGGTGCAGATGCAACCCGCCCTCGGCGTAAAAGCGCTCATGACCGGCGATGTAGACTATCTGCTCGCATGGGGATCGGCGCTGCGCGCCGCAGTAACCGGGGTTCCCATCAAAGCCGTCGTCGGCTTCGCCGGGCGACCGCTGCACGTGCTGATTGTCCGGCCGGAAATCAAAACACCGAAAGATCTCAAGGGCAAGGTCATCGGCGTCGATTCGGTGGCGGGCACCGTGGATTATTTGTCACGTGTCGCAGTGCGGCACTTCGGCATGGAACCGGACAGAGATGTTACGATTATCGTCACAGGCGAAAGCCCGACGCGCCTGGTGGCGCTGCGCGCCGGCTCCATCGATGCTACGCCCATCGACGTAGCCTTCGCGGTCAAGGCGGAAGACGAAGGCTTCAAGCGGCTTATCTACCTTGGCGATATTATCGAATTGCCCCTCTCGGGAATGGCAGTAATGGACACGAAACTTAAGACGCAGCGGGAACAGGTCAAAAAAGTTGTCCGAGCCTCCGTGCGCGGCGTGCGCTTCATGAAGCAGAACCGCGCCGAGACGATCCAGATGCTCTCCGA
>DASWHT010000350.1:0-3880 GCA_036398075.1 Binatia bacterium
ACCAGGAAATTGTCACGATCCTGCGCGAGCAGTATCGCAAAAAGCCGCGCGAATACTGGCTGTCCCGGCTTGACGCCAACGGCATTCCCAATGCGCCCATCAACGTGATTCACGAAGTTTTCGCGAACCCGCAAATAAAGCACATGGGCCTCCCCAAACAGATCACCCATCCGCAAATGGGCAAAACTAATCTCATTGGAAGCCCCATCAATATGTCGGGCACGCCGCCGAATTTTTTTCGCCCCGCGCCGCTGCTCGGCGAACAGACGGATGAAATATTGGCGCGTCTGGGCTACGGAGCCGAAGCGATCAAAAAACTAAGGGCAAGTGGAGTGGTATGAATTAGTTTCTAGAGTAGTGTCTCTTAAATCGGGGGCCCTATTTTACACGTCATTCCGGCCAACCCCCGTGAAAACGGGGGGCGAGCCGGAATCCTTGACCCCCTCTTTGTCTCCCCCTTAGCAAACGGGGAGATTTAGTGGGGAATCTGGATTCCCGCTTTCGCGGGAATGACGGCCGAGGGTCTTCCGGTCTTGTGACCGAAATTTTGAGACACTACACTTGAAACCAGAAATTCAGACGAGAGCGAAAGGAGAATGTTATGGATTTTAACGTTTCCGCCGACCCACCCCATGTAGTGGAGTTTCGCAAAGAAGTCGCCGGCTGGCTGGCTGGCCAGTTCAAAGGCCACGAGCACCTGCGCTGGTCGGCGTCGTGGTCGACACGCGAGGACGAAGATGAATACAAGTTTCGCCGCGGGCTGGCCGAAAAGCTGGGCGCCAAGGGCTGGCTCTTCCCCATCTATCCCAAAAAATTCGGCGGCGCCGATCTCACGGTCGACCACCAGGTCGTCCTGGAAACCGAACTATTCAAATACGGCCTCAACCTGTCCCATGTGTTTTACACCCTGGCGCGCATCGTCGCGCCGGTGCTAATACGGTGGGGCACCGACGAGCAAAAAGCGGAATTTTTGCCGGCGATCACGCGCGCGCAGACCTGTGTCTGGCAAGTGCTCACCGAACCTCAAGGCGGCAGCGATATTGCGCATTGCCAAACCAAAGCGATCCGCGCCGGCGATCACTATGTCGTCAACGGCCAGAAGGTCATGGTCGGCCATCATTTGCCGCCCGATTATCTCTGGACCCTGGTCTGCACCAATCCGCAAGGCAAACGCCACGAGAATCTGGCGTGGCTGCACATTCCGGCGACCCTTCCAGGCGTCACCATCCAGCACATGCATATGATGATGGGCATCAAGAACGCCGTCTTCTTCGACAACGTCCGCGTGCCGGCGAAGTACTTGATCGGCGGCGAGAATAACGGCTGGAAAGTCGCCAGCACCCACATGGAGCTGGAACATGGCGGCGACGGCCGCATCGCGGCGGACCCGCTGATAGAGCGAGTAGTCGAGTACTGCCGCAACACGCACATCGACGGCAAGCCGATCATGGAAGACCCGCGGGTGCGCGATCTGGTCGCCGACATGACGATCGAGTTGAATACCCTCAGGCGCTTTAATCAGCTCATTTACTGGCGCCGGTTCGCCAAAAAACCTCATCCCTACGGCGGTCCGCAGCAGCGCTACTACCAGCGCATGTTGCGCCTGCGCAACGGCGAGCGGTTGCAAGCCATCATGGGCGCCGACGCTTTGGAACAAAACTTATCGGTCAACGAAGTGGTCGATTTCGAATACGCAGTGCGCACGGGCCCTGGGCAGTTGCACGGCGGCGGCACGTTGGACACCGACCGCTTGATCTTCGCCCGACGGCTCGGCTTGGGCCGTCCGACAACCGAGAAAGCGCCGGAAACGGATTAAATAAACGAAATTGAAACGGGCTGACGTTTTGAACGACTTGAACGATTTGAACGTTTTGAACGAAAAGTTGCTGATCGTTCCAGCCGTTCAAGCAGTTCAAAACGTTCAAGTCGTAGGAGAGGTGAAATGGATCTAGCGTTAACGGAAACCCAAGAAGACTTTAAGAAGGTGGCGGCGGATTTCGTCAAAGCGGAAGTCCCGGCCCATCAAATGACTCAATGGTACAAAAACAAACAAACCTTTCAGCCTCAGCTAATGAAAAAAGCCGGTGAAATCGGCTGGCTCGGCATGATGCTGCCGGAAGAGTACGGCGGCTCGGGCGTCTCAACAATGGACTGCGCCGTCGTTTTCGAAGAACTCGGACATGGCCCCGTGCCGGGTCCGCTTTTCACCTCGGGCATTCTCAGCGCGCAGCTGATTTTTGAAGCCTGCACGGACGCGCAAAAAAAAGCTTTGTTGCCGCCCCTCTGCAATGGCGCATCGATCGTCGTTCCGGCGATCACGGACAAAGCCGCGTACTGGGGACCGGAAGCGGTGGAGACGCGCCTGAGCAAGACTCCCAATGGCTACATTATGAGCGGCAGCAAGCGCTTTGTCTTCGACGCCCAGGCGGCCACCAGTTTCCTATGCGCCGCAAGGACGGAAGAAGGCAAAGTCGTCTTCTTGATCGTCGACGCCAACAGCCCCGGCATCACGATCACGCCGCACATCGGCTTCTTTGTTTCGGTAGCCGAAGTGCGCTTCGACAGAGTGGCCGTATCGTCGAACAATCTGCTGGGCTCGAGCGGAGCGAGCTGGGCTACCCTCGAAGCGGCGTTAGAAAAAGCGCTGCCGATCCTTTCTGCCTACCAAGTGGGCGCGACCCAGGAAGTCTTCGACATCACCTGCGAATACACGCGCACCCGCATCGTCTTCGGCCAGCCCATCGGCCGCTTCCAACGCGTGCAGGACCACTGCGTCGAAATCTCGATTCACCTTGATCAGGCGCGCTGGGCGACTTACGAAGCCATCTGGCGTATCGACAGCGGCATGGACGCGCGGGCCGGGGTGCACGAGGCCAAAGCAACCGCCAGCGACGGCTACTATCACGGGACGAATTACGCGCACATGGTCTGGGCGGGGCCGGGAACGGATTATAGTCATCCGATGATGGCGCACAGCGTTTTAGCCCATACACTCTATCAGTATCTCGGCACGCCGGGACATCATAAGCGTTTGATGATGGACGCGCTGTATCCGCGCGCTACCTGATTCGAGGATAGAGGATGGAGGATCGATCGCCATCCTCTATCATCAATCCTCGTGGGACGGCTTTAGCCGTCCCATTTTTTGTGACCTTTGCGTTCTTTGCGGTTAAATGATTCCGGCATCAAAGATGGCCGCAGAGCCAGTCGATAACGGCGGGCACGCCGGCGCCGTTCTTTAGATTGGTAAACAGGAAAGGCCGCGGGCCGCGCATCCGCTTGGCGTCCGACTCCATCACCGCCAAATTGGCGCCGACATACGGCGCCAGGTCGATCTTGTTGATCACCAACAGGTCAGAGCGGGTAATACCCGGTCCGCCTTTGCGCGGGATTTTGTCGCCCGCGGCCACGTCAATCACATAAATCGTCGCATCGGCGAGCTCCGGACTGAAGCTCGCGGCCAGGTTGTCACCCCCCGACTCGATGAATATAAAATCGAGATGGTCGAAGCGGCGCGTGAGCCGCGCTACGGCTTCAAGGTTGATCGAAGCATCCTCGCGAATCGCGGTGTGCGGGCAGCCGCCGGTTTCCACACCGATAATTCGTTCCGGAGCCAGAGCTTCGTGACGCACCAAAAACTGCGCATCTTCCTCGGTATAAATATCGTTGGTCACAACGGCGATGTCATAACGGCCCCGGAGCGAGCGGCACAGCGCGAGGGTGAGCGCGGTCTTGCCCGAGCCCACCGGCCCGCCGATGCCCACGCATAAGGGTTGAGAGTCCTCCATTTTTTTCTTCATCCCGGATTCGGCAATAGAAAGATCCGCAAAGAGCCGGTGCGACACCTTTACCACAAGATCGCAGCCTCGCTTGATCCTCG
>DASWHT010000351.1:0-2775 GCA_036398075.1 Binatia bacterium
AACACGAGATAGCGAATATCCGCGGTGCTATCGTGCACGCGCACCTCGACGTCATCGGGCGGAACCAGGCCGAACTCGCGCATCACCCCGCGCGGATCGTTGACGGAGCGCTGGCGATAGTTGAAGCTTTTGTACCAATCGGGCGGCCGCCCGAGAATCGGACGGGGATAACAGGAGCACAGCGTGCAGACTACCATATGCCGCACCTTCTCGGTATTTTCCAAGACGACGAACTCATTGATGCTTGTGGCATCGATTCCCAACTCCAAGCAAGCCGCTTTGGGAGCCGCGATAAGCCGCGCTTTGTAAGCCGGATCAACCCAGGCTCGGGCGACGATTTTCGCGCCGTTAGCCGGAGAACGCGCTTCCTGGTATTCGATCTGGCACCGGATATCGTGCTCGGTGAGCAGGCCCTTTTCGAGCAGCAATTCGCGAATGGCGTAAACCCGTCGGGCGATGGGGCTTAACTCGTGCTTGGGGTGCTCGTGACCGTGCGCGTCATTAGATTGATCGACGGAATGATCTACGCTCATAAACCTATCCTCCTCAATTTGTCGGCTCCAACCAGTGTTCAAAAATGTCGACTAATAATTTGTCGCGTTTGGCGCCGTAGCGCTGCCAAACGTCACCTTGATGAAATGCCACCAAGTAGAGGACCTTCTTTGGCAAGCCGTCGCCGCCATGTCCCAGGGACTCTGGATTTAGAAACTCGCCGTGGATGCGTTCGACCCACCCGGTCTTGCCGCGGATATACCACGGCGTGCGTATATGGCCCGGCCTGTCTTCGAAACGAACCTGAACCCGATCGCCCGCCTCGAACTTGGCGCCGCTTGTACTCATGGCTCGCCCCATTTTTTTTCAAACTCGGCGAGTTTGCGGTCGATCTCATCTCGCGTCAAAATTTTCTTCTCGATTAGAATTGTCTCCATGCTCGCGATCCATCGTTCGTAATAACTCATGTCATGATAGGCGCCGGACTCCATCTCCTCGCGCACGCGGCGCAACTCATCGGTGCGCCGGATCCCTTTGGCGCCCAATGCTTGATTGATCGCGTCGGCTAGTATTTCCCAATCGGAAAGCTCGTGCTGCGACTGGTCTATCGGCCCCGCGCCGGGAAGTCCGCCGATATCATGATGACCGCGCGCCATGTGACACCTCCGTTATCTCAACCCTTGAGACGGTTGGCGAGGGAGCTATGCTCCTCCTTCAAGCCCGCCGGCAAATGGTCGCCGAAGGTATCGAAGAAGCTGCTCTGGCTTTTGAGATTAGTTTTCCATGCCTCGCGGTCGACGGCGACCAGTTGATCGACGTCGGACTTGGATATTTCGAGTCCTGGACCGCTCAAGCTCGACGCCTTCGGTAGATAACCGATAGCCGTCTCGTCCGCTTGGCCGCCGCCCTTTGCGCGCTCAATGACCCAGCGAAGCACGCGCAGGTTCTCGCCGAAACCGGGCCAGAGAAACCTGCCGCGCTCGCTGCGCTGGAACCAGTTGACGCGGAAGATTTTTGGCGGATTGGTCGCGCGCTTGGCCATCGATAGCCAATGGCCCCAGTAATCCCCCATGTTATAGCCGCAAAAGGGCAGCATCGCCATGGGATCGCGCCGCACCACGCCCACCGCGCCGGTGGCCGCCGCGGTGGTCTCGGACGCCAATGTCGCCCCCAGAAACGTACCATGCTGCCAGTCGAAGGATTGGTAGACGAGCGGAATCAATTTTTGCCGCCGCGCGCCGAAAAGAATTGCGCTGATAGGCACGCCTTCGGGCTTTTCCCATTGCGGTGAATAGGTCGGGGTCTGATTGATAGAAACCGTGAAGCGGGCGTTGGGGTGCGCCGCCGGGTGGCCGCCTTCGGGGTCCCATGGTTTGCCGCGCCAATCCTGGGCGTTGGCGGGCACCGGGTCGTCGTGCCCTTCCCACCACACAGTGCCATCGGAGCGCAGCGCGACGTTAGTGAAAATCGTGTCCTTTTTCACCGTCTGCACGGCGTTGGGGTTGGTGTTCGAGCCGGTTCCCGGCGCCACGCCGAAAATCCCCGCCTCTGGGTTGATCGCCCATAGCCGGCCATCGGCGCCGACCCGCAGCCACGAGATATCATCGCCAATGGTGTGAATCTTCCAGCCCGGCATGCTGGCCGGCGGTACTAACATTGCCATATTGGTCTTGCCGCAGGCGCTCGGAAAAGCGCCGCAGATATACGTGATTTCGCCGTCCGGGTTTTCGACACCGACGATGAGCATATGCTCGGCGAGCCAACCTTCCTTCTGGCCGAGCTTGCTGGCGATGCGCAAGGCCAAACACTTCTTGGCCAGCAAAGCGTTGCCGCCGTAGCCAGAGCCCACGCTCCAGATCGTATTGTCCTGCGGGTAATGGCAAATAAAGCGCCTTTCAATATCGAGATCGGCCTTCGAATGGAGACCGCGGGTAAAATCATCGGAATTCCCCAAGTGATCGAGGGCGACGTTGCCCATGCGCGTCATGATGCGCATGTTGAGTACGACATAGACGCTGTCGGTGACTTGAATGCCGACTTTGCTGAAGGACGAGCCATGAGGCCCCATGAGAAACGGGATCACATACATCGTGCGGCCGCGCATGGCGCCGCGAAAGATTTTGCCGAGCTTGTCGTAGGACTCCGCCGGCGCCATCCAATTATTATTGGGTCCGGCGTCGTCCTCGTCCTCGGTGCAGACGAAGGTAAGATTCTCCGTGCGCGCCACGTCGTTGAGCGCGCT
Source organism: Binatia bacterium (assembly GCA_036398075.1). Classification (GTDB taxonomy): domain Bacteria; phylum Desulfobacterota; class Binatia; order UBA9968; family UBA9968; genus DATACQ01. The sequence goes on from DASWHT010000351.1 coordinate 2,735, forward strand.
GCGGTGCAGATAACAACCGGGCAGAACTTGTTGGTTCAACG
>DASWHT010000352.1:0-2573 GCA_036398075.1 Binatia bacterium
GAAAACGATTACACTAATCGTCGGTGCCGGGGCCGGAGGCATGGGTGACTTACGAGCCAGAGCCCTGGCATCGGTCCTCGCCAATCATATCCCCGGCAAGCCGACCATCGTTTTTGATTTCATGCCGGGCGCCGGCGGGCGAAAATCCGCCAATCATTTTTATAATTCGGTTCGCCCCGATGGTCTCACTCTGCTCCGAGTGTCCAGCAGCATCGTGCCTTATGCCGTGCTCGGCGAGAAGGGCGTAAAGTATGACATCGATAAACTGAACTATCTCGGCACGACGGAACATCGTCTCTACTACATGTTTTTCACTCGTAAGGAGGCGGGACTGAATAGCCTTGACAAACTGCGCGCCGCGAACGGCGTGCGCATTGGCAGTAGTCCCGTGGGCCACACCGGCTATATTCAGAGCCGGATTGTCGCCTATCTGCTCGATATGAAGGAGCCAAAGATCATTCCGGGATATGAAGGGCAGGACTTGGACGTCGCTATCAGCAGCGGCGAAGTGGACGGCCGCGTGGCAACGACGGGCACGGCCATACAGATGGATTTACTCAAGAAAGGAACGGCTGATTTTCACGCATCCATCGAGATACCCAGGGGAAACAAGGACTCTCGTTTCACCCAATTCCGTCTCCCCGATATCGCGGCATTTGCCAAGATCGACAAGGAGAAAAAGCTTCTGACCATGATGCGGGGATTTAGAGCCGTCGGCACGATTCTTATGCTTCCTCCGGGCACGCCCAAGGACTTGGTGGGGATTCTCAAGGAAGCCGTGGAGAAGACCCATGCCGACCCGGTATTTCACAAGGAATACCAAAAGCTCACGGGCGGCGATGAGCCGTCGCCGTTGTCGCCCGACGAGCAGGCGCTGGTGGTAAAAGAGCTGCCGCGTGATCCGGAAATTGTCGCGCTGTTCAAAAAGTTCTCGGGCACCGATCCGCTACCCTCTCGTTAGCGACACGATTCCGCCGTCACGATGACGGACGGGCGCGATTGCGCCACCACAAGCAGGGCATGTCACGCCGGCGCTGCGGCGGCTGTCTCGGTCTTTGCTTTGACGTTTGCCGATATGGTCTTTTCGGAAAGTCCATAGAGCCGGCAAGGATTTTCCCAGAGAATCTGGCGCGCCGTGTTCGCGGACAGATCGTCGCGGCCGATGAACGCGTCGAGGTTGCCGGAGAACTCGTCCCAGGGTTTTTCATGGGGAAAATCCGACGGCCAGAGAAGCTGCGTGCCGCCCATCAGCCTGACGACGGTATCGAGTGTGCGCTCGCCGGCTTCGCAGGAGTAGTAAAGATTGCCGTTGCACATGATCTCGCGCGGCGCTTTTTTCGCCTTGTGGGGCCAGCGGTTAAAGCGATGTTCGTAGCTTTCGTCGAGACGATCCATCAGATAGGGCACCCAGCCGCAGCCCGCTTCGAGAAACGCGACGCGCAAATGCGGAAAACGCTCGAACACGCCGTGAATCATCATGCTCGTCAGCTGTTGCATCTGGGCGAAAGGATGGCTTAGCGGATAGACACCGGCGAAACTCGTCATATGATCCAGGCCCAACTCAGACGCGACTCCGGCGTGCACGCCAAGGGGAACGTCAAGCCTTTCCGCCGTGGCATAGATCGGATCGAACTGCGGCAAACCGTAACCGCGCATGGGATTCATCACCGCGGCGAGCATACCGCCGACCATGCCGTAATCGCGCACGCAGCGTTCTAACTCCTTGGCGGCTTCGGGTGGGTCTTGCACGGGTAGCAACGCCACGCCCTGAAAGCGCGGACTGACGCGCAAGTAGTATTGGTGTAACCAATCATTGTAAGCGCGCGCCAGCACGATCGCGAAATCGGCGTCATGCAGCAAACCCAAAGCCAGTCCCGCGCTGGTGTAAAGCACCGTCGCGTCGATGCCGCAGGCGTCGAGAAACTCCAACCAGCGCGCGGCATCGGGATGCTCGCGTTTGCGCGGCGTCAGCGCGCCCCGCGCCCAGCCGTCCCGGGGAAACAAGACATACTCCCTCTTGCCATCCTCGCCGTGGAACTGGCTAGGAAGAAATTCGCGGAACTGCTGGATATTTTCAATGACGTGACCGTCGGCATCGATAATCGGGAAAGACCGTTTCATGGGATCAACCTCCTATGTGAATAGACGACCAATTCGGGACGATAGTTAAAAATCCTATTCTTTGGCTCCCGCGTTCCTAAGCAACTGTACGATTTCCGTGTGGCCTTTCCCAGCTGCTAGGAGCAGGGCTGTCGTTCCGTTCTTGGATTTGGCGTTTACGTCGGCACTGTTGGCCAATAAGACCCGCACAACGGCGGTGTGGCCAGCCTCAGCGGCGTTCATCAACGCTGTCCTGCCCCATAGTTTTGCTTTTACGTTAGCCCCATGGCTGATGAGAACCTTTACAGTGTCCGAATGGCCGTTTTGCGCCGCAAGCATCAACGGAGTCGGGCCCCAACCGCTTAGCCGGTCGTTTACCTTGGCGCCGTTTTGTAGCATTGTTTGTACAACCCGGGCGTGACCATTGTCGGAAGCGAGCAAAAAAGCCGACCAGCCGTGCTGTGTATTGAGAT
>DASWHT010000353.1:0-2357 GCA_036398075.1 Binatia bacterium
CTTCGAGAACGATGTCCGCCGATGCCGGAATCGGCAGTCCGGTCATCTCGCCTTTGATTACGCTTACCGGAGATTTCTGAATGTGCCCGGCATAATCGTATTCGGACATTCCCCAGGGTAAACCGACACCCGCGACGGCGAATAAAATCGGATCAATGCCGCACACCAGCGCGACCGGGCAGCTCTTGCCTTTTTCCCAATATTTCTGCGCGATCAAACGGGTTTGCTTGCCCGGTGAGACGTAAAGCGAAACCCTATGCTCATCGAGGATTTGCACCCGGGCCGTTCCCAGGTTAACCCATCCCGCCTCAGGGTCCCTGGTGATGACTGCGTCGGCCGTTCCCAGGTATCTGCCGCCGTCTTCACGATGCAGTTTGGGCGCCGGGAAGCGCAGTACGTTTGCTTCCTTGCCGGTGAAAAAGTTTTCTTGGACGGATCCGGTGTCCCGGATAACAGGAGGCAAAGGCGTAACGGATTTCAGAATGTCTTTCACGGCGCGGACGAGATCGATGCCCCGTAAATGGGTTGGCAGTCCAAGCGCCAGCGCGGTCCGCGCCTGGGTTTGAAACATGTTGGTCAAGATACGAAACCCCGGCGGGTAATCCTTGATATCTTCGAAGAGCAGCGCCGGTGGATTCGCCTCCGCTCCGGAAATTTCCGTGATCGCTCCGACTTCCAAATTCCAATCGGCATTGCGGACGGTTTTGAGCTCGCCGAGTTTTTCCGTTCCGCTTAAAAAATCCCTCAAGTCAGCCATATTCGTCGCCTTCCTCGCAACTACTGAAGTTTAGTTTCAAATGTTCAACAGAACCACTTCAAGAAAATTAATCGCGCCAAGACGCAAAGAAAAGCGCTTTGTCATTTCGACCGAAGGGAGAAATCTTTCTTAGATCCCTCGCATTCCCTCGGGATGACGGGCCTCGGCCCGTCACTTGGCGAGCTTCGCGCCTTTGCGCGAGTCATCTTTTTTCCGATTCTGTAATCCGACACCTACCGAAATTTCAAATATCTTTGGCTAGTTTTAAGTGTTCTTTCTGTCATTCTGAACGCAGCGTAGCGCAGTAGAGGCCGGTCGCGATCGGCCCCTACATTTACAATACGATAGCGTTGCTCAGGACGACAGAAAGCCGCGTGGCAATGCATTCGAGACACGACACTATTTCAATTGCGCCATCACTTCTCGGCTCCAGCGCCGAATGAAGCCGATTTTGTCGTCAAAATGCACGTTCAACCAAATTTTTCGCACGCCATAACTCGCCATTCGATGGAGCGTGGCCAGACACTCGTCCGGCGTGCCGACAATGGCGTAGCGGTCGGCGAGATAAGATTCCAAACCGCTCTGGCGCACCAGCGTCGCGTTCGTGGTTCCTGCTCCGGGCTTCTGGTGCTCCATATAATTGTAGCCTGTGTGGATGCGATCGAGGATGTCTCTGTACTCGGGGGGAACATGCTTGTTCTGCTCCGGAAAGCGCGCCAGATGATTCGCCTTGGCGGCGAGCAGCATGCGGATTACCGATAAGGCTTCCTCGCGGCTATTCCCGATGTAAGCACTAAGCGCCCACCAGACATCCAGTTCTTCAAGCTTTCGCCCCGATCGCGCGGCGCCGGCGGCGATGGCCGCGTCGGCATCCCGCACTACGTCAGCACCGACTCCGGTGCCGACAATCACGCCGTCGGCATACTGACCCGCGAGCTCGAGAGTCCTCGGCCCGTGGCCAGCGATATAGATCGGGATGTTCGCCTTTCCCCACGTGATTTTCATCTCGCTGCCCCGGTACGGCGCGCTCTCGCCCCGCATCAACGCGCGCAAGCAGGCGGTGAACTCACCCAGAGCGGCTAGCTTGACGGGCTTTAGACCGATGTTAAACACCGCGCTGTCGCCCGTGCCCAATCCCGCAAAAACTCTTCCCGGCGCCAGTTCGTTTAACGTCAACAATGCGCTGGCCGTCACTGTTGGATGGCGCGTCAGCGCATTGGTCACCCGCGGGCCTAACTGTATCGACTTCGTTGCTTGGATTGCCGCGGCGCAACTGACATGGAGCTCGCGATAGATCGACTGCGAATCGACGACCCCGGCGCGCTCGAACCCGGCATCTTCCGAGGCGCGGCACCACTCGCTCAATTCTCTCGGATGATTGGGGGCGAAACTGATGCCGAAAGACATTGCCATGATGAAATTCTCTCTTATCGCCCACTAAAAAAGCTCATACGCTCTTGCCGTTCGCCCTGAGCTTTGTCGAAGGGTGCGCTCGATCGCCTCATAAGAACTGGAGTACTGGAGTCTTGGAGTGGTGGAGTGATGGGTCGGATACCCAATACTCCAATACTCCGTTACTCCAACACTCTGCTTCACTTGC
>DASWHT010000354.1:0-7663 GCA_036398075.1 Binatia bacterium
AACACCTGGTTCATCCGCCGGCGCGCCCTTGCCATGACGCTGGTCAGTTCCGCCATCGGCATTGGCGGCACGCTGATCACGCCGCTGCTCGCCTTCAGCGTCCATACCTGGGGCTGGCGTTGGGGCGCATTCTTGTCCGGCTTCGGCTTGATTCTGGTTGGGGTCCCCGTGGCGCTGTTCGTCAAGCGTTCGCCGGAGAGCTTGGGCATGCTACCCGATGGCGCCGCGCCGTCGGCTGCCCAGCCCGATTATCAATCCAAGGCCCCAGGTGCAAAAGAATCGCCGAGCCAAAGCCGGGAAGCCGATTTTACTTTAAAGCAAGCGATGCGAACCTCGGCCTTCTGGATGATCATACTCGCCACCACCACCCGCGTCGCGGTGTTCAATGCCATCACCGTGCATTTTATTCCGATTATGGTATGGCGCGGCGTATCGGAGCAACGCGCCGCCGCCTTGCTCGCGGCTATGGCCCTGATGAGCTTGCCATCTCATCTGCTCGTCGGCTGGATTGCCGACCACGTGAGCAAGCCCAGACTGATGGGTCTGTGCATGACCATCGGCGCGGCGTCGATTTTCTTTCTCGCCTACGGTGATGGTGAATGGGCGTTATGGGTGTTTACCTTGCTTTTTACGTTCATGGAAGCGATCTTCCCGGTGGGCTGGGCCACCGTCGGCGATTTTTTCGGCCGCAAGTCCTTCGCGACGATCCGCGGCACGATGAGCTTTTTTTATCTCTGGGGACCGGCTTTAGGACCGGTCATTGCCGGCGCGGTCTATGATCAATACCAGAGCTATAGTCCATTGATGTCTGGATTCATCGCGCTTTCAGTAGTTTCCGGAGCGCTGTACTTTACGTTGACGAGACCCAAACCGCCATCTCAGGATTCGGTTGTTGAATAAGTTCACAGGTCTCTTTTATGGCTGGCGCATGATTGGCGTCAGTTGCGCCATCCGGCTCCTTGGCGGCGGGCTTCATGCTTACGGCTTCACCATTTTTTTTCTGCCCGTAACCCAAGAATTGGGGCTCACGCGCGCGGCGACCTCCCTCGTCTTTTCGCTGGCGCGAGCTGAGGGTGCCATTCAAGGACCGCTCGCCGGATATTACATTGATCGGTTCGGCCCGCGCCCGGTAATGGCCTTCGCTACATTGCTGGCCGGCATCGGCTACATGCTGTTTGCCGGCGTGCACAGCTACACGGCCTTAATGATCGTCTATATGGGCGTCATCTCGCTCTCGTACCAGGCGGGATTCATGGACGCGACCATGGCGGTGGCGAACAATTGGTTCATCCGCAAACGCGCCCTGGCGATGTCCATCACCAGTGGTTCCATCGCGCTTGGCGGCACGCTGTTTACTCCGCTGCTGGCCTTTGCGGTGCATACCTGGGGCTGGCGCGCCGCGTCTTTCGGCGCGGGCGTGGCGTTTCTCGCCGTGGGCTTGCCGCTCGCTCTGACCATACGGCGTTCGCCGGAGAGCATGGGACTGGTGCCCGACGGGGAACCGTTGCCTGAACCCGGCGCTGCGCGAAGCGCAATGGCCGAAGCGCGCGAATTCCCACTGCGAGCAGCCCTGCGCACCCATCAGTTCTGGCTTATCGCGCTGGCGACATCCCTGCGCGTGGTCTGTATGAGCGCCGTTCTGGTTCACTTTGTGCCGATTCTCGTATGGCGCGGATTGACCGAACAGCGAGCGGCAGTCTTTCTGGCCTTCCTCGCCCTACTCGGCATGCCCACCCAACTGCTCATCGGCTGGCTCGGTGATAGAATTTACAAGCCACGGCTGATGGCGATTTGCATGGCCGTCGCCAGCCTGTCGCTGTTCCTGATTTTCCGCGGTGACATGGACTGGCAACTCTGGCCGGCATTGGTTCTCTTTTCGATTTTCGAGGGGCTTTTTTCCGTCACCTGGGCCACCGTGAGCGACTTTTTCGGGCGCCGGAACTTCGCCAAGATCCGCGGCGGCATGAGTTTCTTGTACATGTGGGGCAGCGTCGCCGGCCCGGTGGCCGCCGGCGCGATCTATGACCGCACGCAAAGCTACGACGGGCTTCTCTGGGGCCTGATCGCGGTCAGCGGCTTGACCACGATCTGCTACGCGATTCTCAGGCCGCCGAAGCCTTTGCCCAACACCGGGACATAACCCCAGTTCAAGGTTCCGGGTTCAAAGTTCAAGGTCAGAATCATGAATCACAAACATTGAACGTTGAACATTGAACCTTGAACGGAAATTCTTTCCTCATTCGTATCCGATGGCGCTCACGATGGGGATCGCTGCGGCCTGCTTAGCCGGACCGTAGCCGGCGGCGAGACAGAGCAGCACCGCCGCCATAAGCGCGAACAGCGCTGTGTCATAGGGATAATAAAATTGAAAGGTCCAGCCGGTTAGCACCTTGGTGTTATAGACCACATGGTGGTAGGCCATGATCGTGCCGGCAAACAACCCGAGCAGGCCGCCCATGAGCCCCATCGAGGCCGCTTCTAGAAGAACCATGCGCCGTATTTGCGCCTGGGTTGCGCCGATGGCGCGCAGCACGCCGATCTCTCGTGTCCGGTCCAACACCGACGCGAGCAGTGTGTTGATGACACTGAAGATGGCGACCACGATGGCGACGATTTCGACCGCGTAGTTGACGACAAACGATTGTTCCATGATTTTGACCACGGCGTCTCGCAATTCCCGGTGGGTGCTCACAAACAGCTGGTATTTTTCTCCATAGGCCGCTTTGATCTTTTCTATCACCGCTTGCATGTCCGCCCCCGGCTCCAACCACAAGTCGAACGCATCCACGAGATCATCCCGCCAGTATTTTTTATAGAGTGCGCGGTCCATCAGCACGCTGCCGATGTCTGACGAATAGTCGACATAGATGCCCAGCACCTTGAAGCCGACCGGACCGGATGGCGTGGCAAGCTCGATGGTGTCATGGGTGCCTTTGCCAAACCTGCGTTGAAAACTTTCGCTGATGATCGCTCCCTTGCCTTCCGCCATTTCCCGCAAGGCTTTAGTTCCGTCGCCTTCGGCCATGGGTAGAGTGCGCACGCTTGCCGATTCCACGGCGGAAAAAGATTCCACGACGATAGGCCTCCCTTGATAGTTCGCTCGAACGAGGCGATAGAGATCGACGACTCTTACGCCCGGCAGAGCTTTCAGACCCGGCAAAGGATCTTCGCGAAGCGACACGTTTCGCGGCCCGGCGGTTCTTGCCCCCGAGCTTACTATGATATCCGCGGTGACCATTTGATCCACCCACGCCAACAGTGAACCGCGCACGCTGTTAATGAAGGCCGCGATGGTAAAGATCGCCGCCAAGCTGATGATCATGGTTGCAACGGTGATGCCCGAGCGCAACGGATTTCTCATCACGCTATCCAATGCGAGTCTGGTTTCGGCCCAGGACAGTCCAGGAATGCCGGCCGCGCAACGCTGGAACTGCCTCACTGCGAAACTGATGAACAGCGGACTAAAGGACGCAAGGCCGAGCAAAAACACCAACATGCCGACTATGCCTAAACTGAACTGCCGCACCCCCCCGGCAACAGACGGCGCAAAGAAAACCAGCGCCGGCGCAACCACGAGACATAAAAAGCCGAGCCGAGTCGCCCATGATTTGCTGCCATGAAAGACCGGACGCCACGCGGCTTGCCGGGCGTTTTCCAACGGGCTGATTCGTATAGCTTCCACGGCAGGATGCAAAGCCGCGAACAGAGCGACGCCGACGGCGCTCGCCAGCGCCAACGCCAACTCATTCATCGACAGGCTGCTTCCGGCGAGAGCGATGGACGAAAACAGATTGCGCACCGTTTCGCCGACGGCCAGCAGCGCGGCCTGCGCCAACGCCCAACCCAGAACACAACCCGCGACGGCCCCAGCGAGCGCAAGGATCACCGCTTCGCTCACGACGAGACGGAGCAACTCTCCGCGGCGCATGCCCAGACAACGCAGCGTACCGATCTCCCGCTTGCGTTGCACGACCGAAACCGCGACCGTGTTGTAGATAAGAAAAAAACCCACGAACAGCGCGATCAAGCTCACGAAGAAAAGCCCAACGCGAAAGGAGGTCAGCAGCGACTCGATCTGCTCGCCGCGCTTTTTCGGCCGCTCCACGTCCGCCATTCCGCTGAGGCGCAGGCGCAAGCGCTCTTGCACGGCTTCTATCTTGCTCCCCTCTTCCACGGTTAGATCGACGATGTCGAGTTTTCCCTCCTTGCCGAAGGCTCGCTGCGCCGCCGGCAGATCCATCAGAGCGAAATTACCGCCGAAGACCCTCGCCGTACCCTGTTCTTTGAGCAGCGCGCGCACCGTGTAACTTTGCTTTCCAGCGCTGGTGCCAAGCGTAATCCGCGCGCCGATCCGAAGACCGAACCGGCGCGCGAACGACTCGGTCAACGCGATGGAATCCGGCTGGGCGATAAAGTCCAGCGCCTGATCAAAAGCGAATCCGGAGTCCGTGAACTGATGATCGCGCACTGCGGAATCCGTCAGTAAATCCACGCCGAGAACATAGAGCCGCTCCCGCTCCACACCGCTCACCGGCAAGAAGCCCTCGACTGCCGCCGCGGCATACTGAACGCCCTCGGTGTCGCGTATCGTTGGGAAGATCGACTCAGCAATCCCGCTTTCAGCGTTGGACACCTGCAAAACCGCTTTTCCCGCGATTTGCTCGATGGTCGACTGGAATGAAGTGCTAAGCGAGCGGTTGACTAGCGCGATGGCCACGATCACTGCGACACCGAGGGCCATGCCCACAAAAGTGAGCAGTGTTCTTAGCCGGTGGCGCCGGACATGACGCCAAGAGATAGTGCTGAGGAGCGCGAACATTACGCCGCTTCCTTCTCCACTCTGCCGTCGCGGAGAAAGATCGTACGGTGACTGTATCGCGCCGCCTCATTGCTATGCGTGACCATCACGACGGTACAGCCGTCTTCTTCGTTGATCCGGCGCAGGAGCGACAAGATCGCCTCCCCCGTTTTCGAGTCCAGATTGCCGGTCGGTTCGTCGGCCAACAGGATCGGCGGACCAAAAGCCAACGCCCGGGCGATGGCAACGCGCTGGACCTCTCCTCCCGACATTTCTTCGGGTAGATGGTGCTCGCGTTTCTCCAGGCCGACTTTGGCCAGGAGCAGGCGCGCGCGCGCGCCCGCCTGCGCTTTTGAGCGGCCGTCGAGAACCAAGGGAAGCGCGGTATTTTCAAAGGCGGTCAACGTCGGCAGCAGATTGAAAAACTGGAACACAAAACCCACTCGCTTGCGCCGAAAAAGCGTTATCTCGTCATCGGCCATTTGCGCGATCAGCCGCCCGTCCACCAATAACTCGCCATCGCTGGGACGGTCCAAGCCGCCGATCAGATGGAGCAACGTGCTTTTCCCGGAACCGCTCGGCCCCATGATGGCGGCAAACACGCCCCGAGGTATTTCCAGAGAGACACCTCCCAGAGCGATGATTTCAGTATCGCCCTGGCGGTAGACTTTACGAACGTCAGTGCAGCGGATCATCAAACAACGTCAGCAGATGAGTTGTATAGAAGGAATTTCCAGCGCGGGCGTCGGGCCGCCGTGTTGTTGCGCGTCCTCAAGCTCGGCTAAATTCCGTTGGACGCTGCGCATGAGGGCTTCAACGTTCATTCCCAAATACACCGGCTGATAGGCCGCGATTTTTTCCAGACCGGTGCGCCAGAGTTTGACCGCGCCCGCCGGCACCCGTTGCTGCAACTTAAAATAGCCGGCGGCGATTTGAATGATGCCCTGGAAAAACTGCCGTTCTTCCCCATGTTCCTCAAGCCAGATCTCTTCAAGGGTCTCGTGACACTCGAAGAACAACTGCCGGTTGAATTCTTCAATCCCCTTAAAAAAACGCGGATCGTCTTGGTAACTCATATATTCTAAGAATGCGCAGCGTACGCGAATTTTCTCGAACCCGATCCTATTGTTAACCGTTGTCCACGAAATCCAATCTCACCGCGAAGGACACGAAGAACGAACTCAAGAAAGTTAACCACAAAGGGCACAAAGAACACATAGGGCGCGAGGCGCGCAAGATCAAATCTTTGCGACCTTTGCGTACCTTGCGGTTAAATCATCGAAAGGGACGGCTATAGCCGTCCCTTTATTTGTGACCTTTGTGCTCTTTGTGGTTGAATCTCTTATTCCCTTCGGTCGCGGCTTTGCCGCACCGGGCTCTTTGTGGTTAATTCTTGTTAATGGCTGAGAGTAACGCGAAAAACGCATTCACGCTAGAGATCGGCTCGCTCTCCCACGGCCCATACGGCATCGGCCGCCACGATGGCCGGGTGATCATGGTCGCCGGCACTGTCCCTGGCGATCGCGTGACCGCCCACCTGATTGAATCGAAAGGCAGCTATGCCATCGCCGAGCTAATCGATATAACCCAACCTTCGGTCCACAGGCGCCGGCCCCCCTGCCCCTACGTGGGCCCCTGCGGTGGCTGCCCGTGGCAGCAGATCGACTATGGCGCGCAGCTAACGGCCAAACAGCAAAGCCTCGAAGACGCTCTGCGGCGCATCGGCAAACTGAAGGATTTCGACATCCTTCCGATAGTCGCCGCGCCGCGCGAATTTCACTATCGCCGGCGCATTCGCCTGCGCTGTAACGACCGCCGGCAGGTCGGTTTTTCTCGCTCATTCTCCCACGATCTCGTTGAGATCGACACCTGCGAGGTCGCCTCAGAACAGGTTAACCGCGCACTGGAGCATGTCCGGAGTTGGGTTAAAGAGGCGGCGACAAATATCGTGGGAATTGAGATCGTCGCCGGCGATGGAGAAAACGAGCTGGTCCTCGTCGCCATCGCCGCCGGACCATTGGCTTCTTCGGACAGCGCAACGATCAGCAAACTACTGGACGGCGGCGCGGGCCTGCGCGGAGTTATCGTAACGGGCTGTGGCCGGCGTCAGGTCTGGGGCGATACCCGTATCAGCGTCGCCACCGAAACGGACCTGCGCCTGGCCGTCGAGGCCGACGTTTTCACCCAGGTCAATTCGGAAGGCAACCGCGCGATCTTGCATCATCTTCTGCGCGCCGGCGAATTCGCTGAAAAAGACCGCGTGCTCGAACTTTACTGCGGTGCCGGAAATTTCGCGCTCTCCATCGCCCGGCGCGCCGGAACAGTCGTCGCCGTCGAAGGCCGCCGCCATGCGGTCGAAAGCGCCAAACTCAATGCCCAGCAAAATGGCATAGAAAATATCCGCTGGCGCGTCGCGCCCGTCCCCGCCGCGTTGGCGCAACTGGCGCGGCGCAAAGAACGGTTCAGCAAAATCGTTCTCGACCCGCCGCGCGCCGGCGCCAAAGGCATCGACCGCGACCTCGCGGTCCTCGATGCCGAAACCATACTCTATATTTCGTGCGACCCGGCGACACTGGCGCGCGATCTCGCCGCCCTGGCACAGCGCGGTTACAAACTGCAGACGGTTCAGCCCATCGATTTGTTTCCGCAAACCTTCCACATGGAAGCGCTAGCTGTTGTTAAACGTCAATAGTTCTCCGGCCCCATCACTCCATTACTCCGGCTCTTTTTGCGCCGACTTGGTTTTCTCATTGTCGCGGCCTGCCAACTGTGATTTACTTCTGCCAAATTCGGATCAAGGAAATCGAAAAAGTATGACTCGCGCAAAGGCGCAAAGCATGTCCTGAGCCAAGTCGAAGGGGCCGC
>DASWHT010000355.1:0-11713 GCA_036398075.1 Binatia bacterium
CCTTGGTTCTAAAAATTGCAATTGTTCAAGACGTTCAAATCGTTCAAGCCGTTGTAACTCCCAAAACCAAAACGGCGGTCATGCGTCTTTGACCCTATTAAAAAGCCGGGTTTGCCGTCAAGTCTTTTCGCCGATAGTGGAGAAATTCAATTACCCGACATCCCTGTGGCCTTGCGGCGCGATCAAGGTTCGAATATGGCTCGGTTGAGACCTTACAAGCAAATGTGCTAGGAGGCCGTTCATGGCTAAGCTAAAACTGCATGATGTTGAGATCTATTACGAAGACCACGGTCAAGGGCCGGCGATGGTGTTCCTCAGCGAGACCGCCTGCGACGGCGAGGTCTGGAAAATTTATCAGGTGCCGGAGTTTGCCAAGGACCATAAAGTGATCATCCACGACTATCTCGGCACGGGGCAGCCCAGTAAACCGTCCATCGATTACACGACCAAGTTATTTACCGAACACTTGATCGCGCTGCTGGATCATCTCGATGTCAAAGACGCCATCGTCGTCGGCCATTCCATGGGCGGACGAGTGGCTCAGCTGCTCGCTTTGGATTATCCGCAAAGGGTAAAAAAGCTCGTTTTGGCCTCCACCGGCGCCCACTTTCCGCTAACCAAAGGGCTGCCGCTAAAGATCATGAAAGAAATGATCGAATGGGGTTATGAAAAGTACGAGCGCGAGCATACGATCTTGGTCGGGTGGACGGAGGAATTTGTTAAGAAGTATCCTGAAAAGATTGAACATTATTTGCAAGTCAGAATGCGCAATCTTTGCCCGGTGGAGTTTTACCTGCGCCATTTACTCGCCCGCCAGGGCCACGATACCAGCCAACGTTTGCAAGACATAAAACAGCCGACCTTGATCATCGTCGGCGAAGATGACCGCAACATCACCAGTGAGATCAACCACCGGATGTCCACGGAGATTCTCACCACGGGCATTCCCAACAACAAGTGCGTTGTTCTGAAGAACGAGCGCCACAGTTATTTCTTTTCCAACCCGGATGAAGCCCATCAGGCGATCCGGGAGTTTCTCGCTCAGTGAGAGGAAGTTGAGTTCAAAGTTCAAAGTTCAAGGTTTCGGACTCCACTCTGAACCTCCGAATTCGATTCGTTGAACATTGAACTCGGAACCGAGCCTTGCTTGCCGACGTGTAACGGTAGCTTTACAATTCGAGAATAGTGTGCTAAAAATTTGTCAAACTAAAAGGAAGAAAGAGATAAGAAGAGCGGAGAATTATGGGAATTGCTCAGCCGCAGCGCCAAGAAGTCATGGAGCAGTTCAGGCTTCACAAAACGGACACCGGCTCTCCCGAAGTGCAAGTTGCGCTCCTCAGCCAGCGTATCGAGCACCTCACCGGGCACTTCAAGACTCACGTCAAGGATCATCACTCCCGGCGCGGCCTCCTGAAGCTAGTCGGCCAAAGGAGAAGGCTCCTGGATTATCTCAAAGATAACGATTTCCAGAGATACCAAAGCCTGATCGAGCGCCTGGGAATACGCAAGTAGCCGTTTCCGACTGTTTTGCCCTCCATCACGCCTCCGTTAGTTGCATCTCACATCAGAGGATTTTTCTATGGTCAAAAAGATTGAATTGGATTTTCATGGCCGGCCCTTAACTATCGAAGTTGGCCGGGTTGCGAAACAGGCCGATGGCGCGGCCTGGGTTCGCTATGGTGAAACCGTCGTGTTGGTCACCGCGGTGGCCGTCCGAGAAGTTAAGCTAGACACCGACTTTTTTCCGTTAACGGTCGATTATCAGGAGAAGACCTTCGCCGCCGGCAAGATACCCGGCGGCTTTTTCAAACGCGAAGGGCGGCCTTCGGAAAAGGAAATTCTCACCTGCCGATTGATCGACCGCTCAATCCGTCCTCTGTTCGCCGAAGGATTGCGCTGCGAGACCCAGGTGATTGCCACCGTGCTCTCCGCGGACCGGGAAAATGATCCCGATGTGGTGGCGATGCTCGGCGCGTCGGCGGCGCTGCATGTTTCCGACATACCCTTTAACGGTCCCCTTGCCGGCGTGCGTATCGGTCGTATCGATGGCCAATGGGTCATCAACCCCACTCAAAGTCAACTCCAGGAGAGCGACACTGATATTTTTCTCTCCGGCAGCAAGGATGCCATCGTAATGGTGGAAGGCGGCGCCACGATGGTCCCCGAAGATGAGATCCTCGAAGCCTTATTCGCTGGGCACGAGGCGATCCAGCCGCTTTTGGAAATACAGGAACAATTACGCCGGCAGCTGGGCAAGGTGAAACGCCAGGTGCCGCTTGCGGAGCTGGATGCGGGCATTGTCCGGCGAGTCGATGAGCTGGCTCTAGCAAAACTTCAGCAGGCTATTGAGATTCCGGAAAAATTAGAACGTTACAAACGGCTAGCTGACGTCAAAAGTGAAGTGGTGACCCAAGCAGCCGCCGAGATTCCGGGCAAGGAAAAACAGATCAAAGCCGCCTTCGACGAGCTTAAGAGAAAATGCTTCCGCGGTTTGGTGATTCAGCGCGAGCGGCGCATCGACGGGCGCGGCCTCAAGGATATACGGCCAATTACCTGTGAAGTCGAAGTCCTGCCGCGAACTCACGGATCGGCGTTGTTCACCCGCGGCGAAACCCAAGCCCTGGTCGTTGCGACCCTCGGTACGGCGTCAGACGAGCAGAGAGTCGACGCGCTGCTCGGTGAGCATTACAAGAAATTCATGCTGCACTACAACTTCCCGCCATTCAGCGTTGGCGAGGCGAAGTTTTTGCGGGGACCAGGCCGGCGCGAAATCGGCCATGGCAACTTGGCGGAGCGGGCCCTGGTGCCAGTCCTGCCCAGCGAAGATAGCTTTCCCTATACCATTCGTATTGTTTCGGAAATTCTTGAATCCAACGGCTCGACATCGATGGCCACCGTGTGTGGCGGCTCGCTCGCTTTGATGGATGCCGGCGTTCCCGTGCTGGCGCCGGTGGCGGGAATCGCCATGGGTCTGATCAAAGAAGGAGAGCATGTGCGGGTGCTCTCCGATATACTGGGCGACGAAGATCATCTCGGCGACATGGATTTCAAGGTCGCCGGCACGCCCGACGGCGTCACCTCGCTCCAGATGGATATCAAAATTAGCGGCGTCAACCGCGACATTATGCGCCAGGCGCTGCACCAAGCCAGGGAGGGCCGGCTACACATACTCGGTATCATGAACGAAACGCTGGCGACGGCGCGCACGGCGGTCTCCGGCCACGCGCCACGTATCATCACGCTCAAGGTCAAGCCCGAAAAAATTCGCGAAATTATCGGCCCGGGCGGCAAGGTCATTCGCGGCATCATCGAAGCCACCGGCGTCAAGATCGACGTCGAAGACGACGGCACGGTGACCATCGCCTCCAGCGACGAGGTGGCGGCGCGCAAAGCCATCGAAATGGTGCAGCGGATATCCGCCGAGGCCGAAATCGGCAAGATCTATAAAGGCACGGTGCGCAAGATCGTCGAATTCGGCGCCTTCGTGGAAATACTTCCCGGCACCGACGGGCTGGTGCATATTTCACAGCTCGCGCCGGAGCGCGTGCGCAAAGTCACCGACGTGCTCAAAGAGGGCGACGAAGTCATGGTCAAAGTCCTCGAGATCGACCGACAAGGCAAGATACGGTTAAGCCGCAAAGAAGCACTCCAAGAGACTGGCAGCGAGTCAGTCGCTTAATTTGCTCAGTAAACATCGAGCAATCGATCTGAACTCCAATGTTTGCCAAGACCGTCCTGGACAACGGCATTCGCATCGTCTCCCATGAAATGCCGGATATTCGCTCGGTCAGCCTCGGCATCTGGGTGGAAAATGGCTCGCGCCACGAAGCCCGCCGGGAAAACGGCATTTCCCATTTCATCGAACATCTGCTCTTCAAAGGCACCGAACGGCGCAGCGCCGCCGACATCGCCGAGGAGATGGACGCCGTGGGCGGTGTCATCAACGCCTTCACCTCCAAGGAACATACCTGTTACTACGCCAAGGTCCTCGATGAAAACCTGCCTTTGGCCATCGATTTATTAAGCGACATTTTTTTACATTCGAAGTTTGACGACGAGGAGATCGAGCGCGAGCGCTCGGTGATCCTGCAGGAAATCTCCCAGACCGAGGACACGCCGGATGACTACGTGCATGATCTTTTCAACGTCGATTTTTTTCAGGATCATCCCATCGGCCGGCCGATCTGCGGCAGCGCGGCGACGGTGAACGGATTCAGCCGCGACGATTTGCTTGAGTTTTTCCGCTCGCGCTACCAGCCGCGCCGGGTCATCGTGGCGGCGGCCGGGCATCTGAGCCACGGCGATATCGTAGCCGAGATGGCGACGAGGTTGGGCTCGGTTGGCGATGCAGGAGGCGGTGCCGATGTGGATTCGCCCGGCGGCAATCCTCAGCCGGAAATCCGCCGTGGAGTATTTCCCCATCAAAAGACCCTTGAACAGGCTCATCTCTGCATGGGCGTGCCAGGGTTGTCGCAAGCCCACCCCCAACGCTATGCGGGCTATGTTCTTAACACCCTGCTTGGCGGTGGCATGAGCTCACGCCTGTTCCAGGAGATTCGCGAAAAGCGCGGCAAGGCCTACTCGGTGTATTCGTTTTCGTCGGCTTACCGAGATGTCGGCTATTTCGGCGTCTACGCGGGTACCAGCGTCGAGTCGACGCGGGAGGTCGTGGATTTGGTTTTGAAAGAGCTGAAGAGCCTGGCGGACGGCAAGATCACAGGTGACGAGCTCGGTCGAACGCAGGGGCAGCTGGTGGGAAGCATGCTGCTTGGCCTGGAGTCCACCGATTCATGGATGAGTCATGTGGCGCGTAATGAAATTTATTACGGTAAAACGATTTCTACCGATGAAATTTGTCAGGGCGTCCGCGCCGTGACCCGCGCCGACGTAATCGATCTGGCGCGCTCGCTGTTCCGCTCCGGCGCGCCGACGCTCACCTTGCTCGGCGATTTCAAAGACAGTTTCGATTTCGACGGACTCGCTGCCGGCGTGTGAGACCGCCATGGTCTGGACCCAGCGCCGGTGGATACAGTAGAGATTCAAATCAAGCGGGTGCGGCGGGGCGACATGGCCCTGCCGGCCTACATGACCGCGGGGTCTGCTGGAATGGATCTCTTGGCCGATATCGACGGCGAGTTGATGCTGGCGCCCATGGCGCGCGCATTGATTCCCACTGGGATCGCCATAGCTCTGCCGCCGGGCTTAGAAGCCCAGATAAGGCCGCGCAGCGGCCTGGCGTTGAAGCATGGATTCACAATGGTGAACAGTCCCGGCACCATCGATTCCGACTACCGCGGCGAGATTCAAGTAATTGCCATCAATCTGGGCAGTGAGCCGGTCGTCGTAAAGCGCGGCGAGCGCATCGCCCAAATGGTCGTGCAACGGGTGATTCAGGCCGAGTGGCGGGAAGTCACCGAGCTGCCTGACTCCGAGCGTCAGGCCGGGGGCTTCGGGCATACGGACTCCACGGTTCAAAAGTTCAAAGGTTCAAAAGTTCAAGGTTAGGGAACTTCGGGCGCGGGGAATATAATTTTCATTGCCACTAATGATTGCGCGATACACCAGGCCGGAAATGGGCCGCATCTGGTCCGAGGAAAATAGTTTCCAGAAGTGGCTCGACGTGGAAATCCTCGCGGCCGAAGGCCTGGCCCGTCTGGGCAAGGTTCCCAAGGCCGCCGTCGCGCGCATCAAAAGGAAGGCGCGCTTCGACGTCAAGCGCATTCGCGAAATCGAAGCCGTCGTCAAGCATGAGATGATCGCCTTTTTGAGTTGCGTGGCCGAGTCCATCGGCGACGATGCCCGCCACCTCCACGTCGGCATGACCTCTTCCGATGTCATGGACACGGCGCTGGCGATCCAGTTCAAAGAGGCATCCGCGATTCTCTTTGCGGATATCAAGAGCCTGATGAAAGCGCTGCGCAGCCAGGCGCGCAAATACAAATGGACCGTGATGATCGGGCGCACCCACGGGGTCCATGCCGAGCCGATCACCTTCGGTCTTAAATTGGCGCTTTGGTACCAAGAGATGGCGCGCAATCTAGCGCGCCTGGAAAAAGCCACGGAGGAAATCTGCGTCGGCCAGATTTCCGGTGCGGTGGGCACCTTCGCGCAGATATCACCCAACGTCGAGGCCTATGTTTGCAAGAAGAGCGGACTCAAACCGGCGCCGGTGTCGAACCAAATCATCCAGCGCGACCGCCACGCATACTACTTCGCCACGTTGGCGGTGATCGCCAGTTCGCTGGAAAAATTCGCCCTCGAAGTGCGCCATTTGCAGCGCACGGAGGTTCAGGAAGCCGAGGAGCCGTTTACCGAAGGGCAAAAGGGTTCGTCCGCCATGCCCCATAAGCGCAATCCCATTTTGTCGGAAAATGTGACCGGCTTGGCGCGGCTCATGCGCTCCTACGCCCAGGCGGCCCTGGAAAATGTGGCGCTCTGGCATGAGCGTGACATTAGCCATTCGTCGGTGGAAAGAGTGATCGCGCCGGACGCGACGATCGCGCTGGATTTCATGCTCGGCCGAATGACTTACGTGCTCGGCAATCTGTGCGTCTACCCGGAGAACATGCGGCGCAATCTGGAGATGAGCGGCGGCGCGGTTTTCTCCGAAAAAGTTATGCTGGCTCTGGTGGACAAGGGGATTGCCCGCGACCGCGCCTATCGCATGGTGCAGCGCCATGCTTTGAAAGCCGGGCGCGAGGGCGGCGACCTCAAGCGGGACCTGCTTAAAGATAACGAGATTCGCCGCTATTTATCGGCCAAGGACGTCGAAGCGGTGTGGGGCGTGAAGCATCATCTGGCCAATGTCGATGTTATATTCCGGCGCGTGTTCGGGTAAACAGTAGCGGTTCAGTTTGATTCAACAGACGAATCAATGTAGGGGCGACCCCCTGTGGTCGCCCTGATTCGGGCAGGCACGGGGGCCTGCCCCTTGTACAAATTTCTGAGACTGAACCACTACCGGGTAAATGGACGACTTGAAAGCGAAGGTCCATGCGCGTTAAAATTTTTGTGTCGCTCAAACAGGGCGTCCTCGATCCTCAGGGCAAAGCCATCGAACGTTCCCTTCACGCACTGGGCTACAGCGAGGTCCATGATGTCCGAATGGGAAAGTATCTGGAGTTCGGTGTCGAAGCCGCGTCGCGTTCCGCCGCCGAAGCGCGCGTCCGCGAGATGTGCGATAAGTTGCTCGCCAACCCGGTGATCGAGGACTACCGGTTTGAGATCGAAGAGTGACCGCCGTGGCATTTTTTTGGGGTATAGCGAATTTCGTTTCCCATTGGTTCGAGGCAAACCCATGCGTTGGGGCGTGATCGTTTTTCCCGGCTCCTGCGACGACCAGGATGTTTTCGACTCTCTGGCGCGGGACATGGAACAGGAAGTCGATTTTCTCTGGCACAAAGACGACATTAAGGGCGGCTACGATTGCCTGGTGCTGCCCGGCGGCTTTTCCTACGGTGACTATCTCCGCTGCGGCGCCATGGCGCGTTTCTCGCCGGTCATGGGCGGAGTGATCGATTTCGCCCGCCGCGGCGGTCTTGTGTTAGGCATCTGCAACGGCTTTCAGATCCTCTGCGAATCCGGCTTGTTGCCCGGCGCGCTGGTGCGCAACGCCGGACTTAAATTTGTCTGCCGCCAGGTTTCTCTGCGCGTCGAAGAAACCGACACGCCCTTCACCCGCGAAATCAAAAAGGGCCAGTTGCTCAAGATTCCCGTCAAGCATGGCGAAGGCTGTTACTATGCCGACGCGGTTACGCTGGAACAGCTGCGCAACAACCGGCAAATCCTGCTCCGCTACGCCGATGCCAAGGGCAAACCGGCGCCGGCCGCCAATCCCAACGGCTCGCTGGATAATATCGCGGGCATCTGCAATGAAGCGCGCAATGTCTTCGGCTTGATGCCCCATCCGGAAGACGCCTGTAACAAAATCCTCGGCAGCGACGATGGATTGAAAATTTTTTCCTCCATCGCCGCGGCTTGCGCCCGAGGCGAGGCGCGCCATGGGTGAGGAGCGGGAAAACCCTCGCGCCGAACCGGCGGTGACCGCCGAGCTTGTGGCCGCCCATGGCCTTACGCCCGACGAGTACGCGAAGATCGTCAAGCTGCTCGGCCGCGCGCCCAACTACACCGAGCTGGGGGTCTTTTCGGTCATGTGGTCCGAGCATTGCAGCTACAAAAGCTCGCGCCATTATTTAAAGCGGCTTCCTACCGAAGGACCGCAGGTGCTCCAGGGACCGGGAGAGAACGCCGGCGTCGTCGATATCGGCGACGGACTGGCCGTGGCGTTCAAAATGGAAAGCCACAATCATCCGTCTTTTATCGAACCCTACCAGGGCGCCGCCACTGGCGTGGGCGGCATTCTCCGGGATATTTTCACCATGGGCGCGCGGCCCATCGCCTCGCTCAATTCACTGCGCTTCGGCGCCATCGATCACCCGCGCACGGGCTATTTGCTATCCGGTGTGGTGGCGGGCATCGGCGGCTACGGTAACTGCGTCGGCGTGCCCACGGTGGGCGGCGAGTGCTACTTCGACGAATGCTACAACGCCAATATCCTGGTTAACGCTTTTACCCTCGGCATCACCACGCACAAGCGTATCTTTACCGGCATTGCCAAAGGAATCGGCAATCCGGTTATGTACGTTGGTTCCAAGACCGGGCGCGATGGTATTCACGGCGCTACGATGGCTTCGGAATCGTTCTCCGAGGAAAAAGAACGGCGACGGCCGACGGTGCAAGTGGGGGACCCGTTCACCGAAAAGTTGCTTCTGGAAGCCTGCCTGGAGCTGATGGAGAAAGATTACATCGTCGGCATCCAGGACATGGGCGCCGCGGGGCTCACCAGCTCGTCATCGGAAATGGCGGGGCGGGGCGGCGTCGGCATCGAGTTGGATCTTTCCCGCGTGCCGCTCAGGGAGACCGCCATGACGCCCTATGAAATTCTTCTCTCCGAGTCGCAGGAACGCATGTTGCTCGTCGCCAGAAAGGGCACGGAGGAGGAGATCAGGCGGATCTTCGACAAGTGGGATCTCGACGCCGTGGTGGTTGGCCACGTCACCGACGACCGCCTGTTCCGCGCGCTCTTCGGCGGCACCGAGGTGGCGCGCATTCCGGTTGCGGCGCTCACCAAGGACGCGCCGGTGTACCAGCGGCCCGCCGCCAGTCCGGCGAGCCAGGATCAGCTGCAGCATCTGGATCTCGCGGCCATCCCCGAGCCCAAGGATTTGGGGGTAACGCTCAAGCGGTTGTTGGCATCGCCCAATATCGCATCGAAAGAGTGGATCTTTCGTCAGTACGATCATTATGTGCGCAGCAACACCGTGGTGGCGCCCGGCGCCGATGCCGCAGTGATTCGGATCAAGGGCACTAAAAAGGGCTTGGCCCTGACTGTGGATGGTAACAGCCGTTACTGTTATCTCGATCCCTATGTCGGCGGCGCAATCGCCGTGGCGGAAGCGGCGCGCAATCTGGCCTGCGTCGGCGCGCGGCCCATTGGACTCACCGATTGTCTCAACTTCGGCAGCCCGGAAAATCCCGTGGTCATGTGGCAATTCGCCGATGTGATTCACGGTATGCGCGACGCGTGCGTCGCCCTGAACGTGCCCGTTGTGAGCGGCAATGTTAGTTTCTATAATGAGACCGACGGGACGCCGATCTATCCGACGCCGACAGTGGGCATGGTCGGTGTGCTCGATAAGCTTGAATGCGCGATGACTCCTTGGTTCAAGTCCGCCGGCGATCTCATCGTGCTTTTGGGGCGAACCCGCGAGGAACTGGGTGGCAGCGAATACTTAAAACTCGTCCATGGTCTGACTCGAGGAACGCCGCCGTGGATCGATCTCAAGATGGAACGAGCCGTGCAAGGCTGCTGCCGGGAAGCCATCGAGCAGGGATTGCTTCGTTCCGCCCATGATATATCCGACGGCGGACTGGGCGTGGCTCTCGCCGAGTGCTCTATCATCGGCCCGGAAAAGCCGTTGGGTCTCCGTATCGAGAACCACGAAATGATTCGTGGCGACGCGCTTCTCTTCAGCGAGTCGCAGTCGCGCATCGTGGTATCGCTGGCGGAAAAAAATCTGGGCGAGCTCGAAGAAATCGCGGCGCGCTATAATGTGCCGCTGCAGGTGATCGGCAGCGTCGGCGGCAGCCGGTTCACGATTCAGCCGCTGCTCGGTTTGCCGGTGGAGGAATTGCGCGCGGCTTGGGCGGGCGGGCTTACGGACCGGGTGAAATGATGGGAGCTTCGGCTTTGAAGTCAAGCCGAAACCCTGGAATAGAGACTCTAGACCCAAATCAATCGGATAGCGGCCATGTCGGATAAATTCCATGACGAATGCGCGGTGATGGGAGTCTACGGACATCCTGAAGCCGCCAACATGGTTTACCTCGGTCTCTACGCGCTGCAGCACCGCGGCCAGGAGTCCTCCGGTATCGTTTCCTCGGATGGCAGGGGGCTGATTTCGCATCGTCAGATGGGCCTCGTCGCCGACGTCTTCAAAGAGGACGTAATCAAACACTTAGTAGGCGTCAACGCCATCGGCCATAACCGTTACTCCACTCAGGGCCAGAGCCATTTGAAAAACGCCCAGCCCTTTGTGGTTGAATATTCTCAAGGTCCCATCGCTATCTCGCACAACGGCAACCTCGTCAATGGCTCACTTTTGCGCGACGAGCTGGAGCGCGCCGGTTCAATTTTCCAGTCCACCTCAGACACCGAAGTAATCATTCACTTGATTGCCACGTCACGAGAAGCAACGCTGATGGGCCGCATCGTCGAAGCCTTGAGCCGTGCCCGGGGCGCCTATTCGCTCTTGTTCCTGACGCTTGACCGGATGATTGCGGCGCGGGACCCCCATGGTTTTCGGCCGCTGGTTCTCGGCCGATTCAAAGACCACAAGAACCGAGATGCCGGCGTGGTCGCATCGGAAACCTGCGCGCTGGACCTGATCGAAGCCGATTACGTCCGCGACGTGGAGCCGGGCGAAATCGTGGTCTTCGGTCCCGACGGCATGGAATCTTTGAAACCCTTTCCGCCGGTGCCCCACGCCAAGTGCATCTTCGAGTATATTTATTTCGCGCGGCCCGATAGCAATCTCTTCGGCCACAGCGTCTATCAAGTGCGCAAAGCTCTCGGCCGACAGTTGGCGCGGGAGAGCCGCGTAGACGCCGATCTGGTGACGCCGGTGCCGGACTCCGGCGTGCCGGCGGCCATGGGCTTTGCCGAGGAGTCGAAGATTCCGCTGGAGTTCGGTCTCATCCGTAACCATTATGTGGGAAGGACGTTCATTGAACCGGCCCAGTCGATCCGCCACTTCGGCGTCAAGATCAAACTCAACGCGCAAAAGGAAGTGCTCCACGGCAAGCGCGTTATCGTCGTCGATGACTCCATCGTGCGCGGCACCACCAGCCGAAAAATCATCCGCATGCTGCGCGACGCCGGGGCGCGGGAAGTGCATATGCGCATCAGCTCGCCGCCGACCACTGGTCCCTGCTATTACGGTATCGATACGCCCACCCGCGGTGAGTTGATCGCCTCATCCAGCACGGCTGAGGAAATCCGCCGCTACATCGAAGCGGACACCCTCGCCTACTTGAGCCAGGAGGGCATGTACACGTATTTCAAAGGTCAAAAACAGGGGTTCTGCGACGCCTGCTTCACCGGCAACTACCCGGTTCACTTTGAAGATGAAGGCATGACTCGCCAATTGCACCT
>DASWHT010000356.1:0-11667 GCA_036398075.1 Binatia bacterium
TGAATTTTTCTATGTAAACCCCGCCCGCGAAGCGATTTCGTTTATTGACCGGCCCGACCGGAAATCCGTCCGGCCGCCCGCCATAGTGTAGTGCGTCCAACGCTTCTTTACATTAGCAAGATGCTGAAAAGGGGTTTTTTACGTGTCACCCTGAACGAAGTGAAGGGTCTCATGTATTTGAAAAGGCGAGATTCTTCGCTTCGCTCAGAATGACAATCAAAGTCAAGAGATTTATGACGCACTACACTAGTTGGGACTAAATTAGATCCCATTGGAATTGGCGATACGTCAACCGCGACGCCTCTGGTCTTTCATCTCCTCCAATTCTTCTAAGCTCCTCGGCCAGTCTTGTTTGAGCAAGCGCGACAGCGAGCGATCTGCCAGCAGCTTTCCGCCCGTCTGGCATTTCGCGCAATAATTGGTCTCGTTTTCGGCGTGGACGATGCGCTGCACCGGAGAACCGCAAACCGGGCACGGCTTGCCGTACTTGCCGTGGACGGCCATGTCGGCGCGGAAGGCTGTGACTTTTTCTGGGAAACCCGTACCGCGCTCCTTGCGCAGCTGTTCCACCCATTGTGCCAGCGACTCACGAACTGCCTTGAAGAGCGTTGCGATCTCCGCGTCGGTCATACGCTGCGTCATGCGAATCGGAGAGAGGCCGGCGCGATGAAGAATCTCGTCGGAATAAGCGTTACCAATGCCGCTAAAAAAATGCGGATCTGTGAGCGCGCGTTTCAGCGTGTGGTTTTCACGCGTCAATCTTTCGCGAAACTGATCCAGAGTCGCGTCGAAGATTTCCAAACCGCCGGGATCATGTTCCCGCAAGGCGGCTTCACCGCGAACGAGGTGAATCGATGCCCGCTTCTTGGTGCCCGCCTCCGTCAAAAGCAACGTTCCATCGGGAAAATCGAAAGCCGCCTGCCCGTACTTGCGGGCGATCTTCGCTCCTTTCTGCTTCCAGTGAAACCGGCCGGCGATCATCAGATGAACGACGAGAAAGAGGCCATCTTGCAGCTCGAAGACGATTCGTTTACCGAGCCGGCGCAAGGCCAAAACTGTTTTCCCATCCGCCGCGCTGATGGGCGGGTCGAAAGAGCGAACGATAAACGGGCTGCCGATGCGGACTGTCTGAATCGGCTGGTTGAGGACACGCTCGCTCAGCGCTTCGATGTAAACGGTTACGTCCGGGAGTTCAGGCATCATTTTGCGGCGCAGACGCCGCCGTTCCAATCGTTCCAGCCGTTCCAATCGTTCAAAACGTCGCTCCTTTGGGTCCCCCAATGGTTGCAAAGCGTGGTTTGTATCTATTGGCCACCGGCACTTACTCATATCATCGCCCCAAGACGCCGGGAACGCAAAGGTGAATTCCTAATTTCGAACTTTGAATTTTTCAATCTTCTCCTCGGCGGCTTGCCGGGCTAAGTTCTTTGCGATTAAATTTCTCGCTTCTTGATTTTCCCTACCGATTCCCTTACAACCCCGCATATGAAGATCGTTAGACTTTTTACGGGAGCGGATAACGAATCCCGTTTCGAAGAAATCGATGTTGAACTCAACGTCAACGGATCGATGGGAGTTTCCGAACTCCAACCGGCGCACGGCATAATCTTTCGTCGCGCGCCGGCAACCCATCTGAGCACTTATCACCCCGCGCCGCGGCGCCAATACGTCATTACTCTCGCCGGACAGGTAGAGATCGAAACCGGCGACGGCACGGTAAGGCGATTCGGGCCGGGTGACGTCATGCTCGCCGACGATACCACCGGGCATGGCCACATCACGAGGGTGGTAGGCGGCCAACCGCGCCATTACGTCATGATTCCTCTCAAATGAGGACATTCCATCGAAAATCTTAAGTCCGCGGACGCCGCGCCACGGCAACTCTCGACGCTCTGCATCGTCCCCTGTTCCAATCTGATGCCATCGATGATGGTGGCCGCGTTGGGAATCGCATTGCCTGAGATCAGGCGCGCATTTCAACTAACGGAGGTCGAAGCCGGGAGTCTGTTTTCGGTGATGATGATAGTTGCAGCGATAACCAGCGGAATCGCCGGCAGACTCGCCGACAAATTCGGCCGCAAGCGCGTGCTGATTACCGGATTGAGCCTGCTTGCGCTGGGCTTTGGCCTCGCTGGAATCAGCGGCCATCGAATACTCTTCTTCTTTTTCCTGGCTCTCACGGGCATCGGCTACGGCTTCACGCCGCCGTCGCTTTACGCCGTCATGTCCGATCTGCTGCCCAATCGCCGCGGACTCGGCGCCAGTCTGGTTTCGGTATCCTACGGCATCGGCGGAGCTGTCGGCGCGGTATTGGTCAGCCGTGTCACGGCAGACTTCGGCTGGCGCGCGGCTTTCATCACCGTGGGCGGAATTGCCGCGGCGGATATGCTGCTGCAACTTTTTTGGATTCCAAATAATCCCCGGACAAAATCCGGTGCGCATTCGGGGTCCTTTAAAGATGCCCTGACACCGCCGATACTGATTCTCGCTCTCGCGGAATGCATCGGCGGCGCGGTGTTTTGGAGCTCCGCCGCGTGGACGCCGACGCTGCTCCGCACCGCGAAACTGCTCACGCTGCACGAAACCGGTTGGGTAATGGGCGTCCTGAGCATGGCCAATATGCTCGGATCGTTTTGCCTCGGCGGACTATCCGATCGGTTCGGGCGCAGGCAAGTGATTGTTTCCAGCGCTTTCCCGGCGGCCGTGGCGGCGTTCGTGGTTTTCTACTGGCTCGAGTCCGCGCTTTGGATCAGCATGGGTATCTTCGTGTTCGGCATGTGCAAAGCCTCCGTGCCCGCGCTGGTTGTCGCCCTGGCGCAGGAGGCGGCGCCCCCGGGCAACGCCGGCACCGCCAGCGGCATCATCATGTCGCTGCATTATACCGCCGGCGTCATCGCGCCGTTGATCGCGGCGAAACTGATCACCGCCAGCGCCGACATCGTTTTAGCGATGATCCTGACCACCGCCGTCCCGCTTATTGTTTACGGCAGCCTGATCGGCGCGACGCGCGCGCGCGCAAGCGCCGCTTAGCGGACCAAGGAAGAGAGCAGGACAAGGATCATCCCGGTCAGCATGCCGGTGACCGCGCTCTTGGTCCTGTGCGCGATAATGATCGTGACGGCCAACGCAACGGCGCGAAACGGCGCGGCCTCTTTCTCGAAGCGCGCGCCGGACATGAAAAGCGTTATGGAAATTATCCCGCAAATGAACGCATAAGAAAGATAACGCAGCAGGCGGTCCCATACTTCCGGAAATTGCCGGCCGACGAAACACACCTGCGGCAAAACGCGCACGGCAAAGGCCATAAGGCCCATGATCAAGATGATTTCGATACGTGTAAGCTCCACTGCTCCCACCCCCAAACCAAAATTGCCGTTCCGATAGCCGTCACTAGCCATCCCCAACGGGGGCTAACAAGCGCGCCGGGAATCGCGGCGATCAGGCTGAGCGCGCATAACAGCGCCATCGTCAGGCATTTCATTTCCACCACCAACAGCCCCGCGAAGTAACCCGGCAGAATGAACTTCATCGCTTCTTCGAAGCCGGGCGGACAACCCAGTGCCGCCGCGAACCCCGCCGCGGTGCCAACGACCCAAACGGTAAAGCTGGTCGCGCCGACGCCGAGAAAAAAAGCGAGGCGGCCATAGCCGGCCGTTGATCGAGCAGCGGCCGGCTCATTCGGCTCGCCCGCTGGATCTTTCTGAAATTGGAAATAAGGCACGATGAAACTGCTGGCGCTGATGACGTGAGCTGAAAAAAACAACACCCAACGATTTACGCCGTGAAAAAACGGCGCCAGCGCCGCGCTCATCGGTAGGAAACGCAAGTTCATCAGAAAACCGGTGACGACAACTTGCAGCGCGGACTTTCCTTCGGCGAGGGGCACCAAGACCGCAAACTGCCCGGGTCCGGAATAGACCCACGCCGACATCAAAATAACTTCGTCGAGAGTGAGCCCATGGGCCTGGGCGGCAATGCCCCAGGCCAGCGACGACGGGATAAAGGCGATCCAGATCGGTATCGCCGCTTTCATGCCTTGGCGGAATCTAAATGAACGAGACATCAGAGCCGCTTAGCTGATGGGAATGAAAAGATCAACCGGCGACGGGGAATTACACGACGCGCGCGTCGCCGTCTGAGGGATCTGTTCATAACTTCCTTTGCCTGAATGGATGGATGTGAATCGAGTGTCCCGCCACACTCGATGCGAGGGCGATGTCCGGCTTAAGTTAGAGTCAATGCCACATAACGCGAGTCGCAAACGAGATAACTTGATGCCGAACGGTTGACTCAGCGATGTATTCGCCGTACAAGCCTTCCATCGACGACCGATAAGTTAAAGCCAAAGAGCTGATTCACAAGGCCGCGCGCTTTCGTTCGAACTTAGATGTCAAGCGCGACCATGTTCAGCGCCGAAAGTAGACCCACGGGCCGAGAATATCCAGCCGCAGGGGGCATTGACCGGCGGAGAAAAACGGACTTTTCGACAGACTCCGGGCGGGCAAATGACAAACGCTATCGAATGATACGGCGAGGCTTGCCTTGAAATCACGTTCATCCAAACTGACGGTGCAAAATTTGCGCAAGAGTTTTCGCAGCCAACGATCCGACGCACCGATTCTGGTTTTTGAGAACATATCTTTCGAAGTACATGCGTCGGAGTTCATCTCGCTGGTGGGACCCAGTGGCTGCGGCAAGACAACTTTTTTGCGAATTCTCGATGGGCTCATCCCCCACGACGAAGGAGAGATACGGCTGGACGGCAAGACAATCATCAAGCCCGGCCCGGATAAAGGATTCGTATTCCAGGACTCCTCGCTGCTGCCGTGGCGCACCGTTATAGATAATGTCATCGTTGGGCTCGAGCTGCAGGGCGTCGATAAGCGCGCGGCGCGGCAAAAAGCCGAACGCTATATTTCACTCGTGGGGCTCGCGGGGTTCGAGCACCATTATCCCCACGAGCTATCCGGGGGCATGCAGCAGCGCGTGAATCTCGCGCGCGCGCTGATCGTCGAGCCGCAAGTGCTGCTCATGGACGAGCCATTCGCCTCATTGGATGCTCAGACCAGGGAGATCATGCAAGCCGAGCTCTTGAAGATGTGGCGGCAGACACAGAAGACCGTCATCTTCGTCACCCACCAGATAGAGGAGGCCATTTATCTCTCCGACCGGGTGATCGTATTCTCGGCACGGCCCGCCCGGATCCGAGAAATTGTCAACGTGAATCTCCCCCGGCCGCGATTGCTGAGCATCAAGAGAAATAAGGAGTTTCTCGACCTCGCCGACCACGTATGGGACATTATTCAAGACGAGGTGCTCAAATCCATGGGGCGAGAACGAGAAGAAGGGATATTTTGAACTCCATGGCCAAACAAGAACGGCGCGTCCCAGCGTGGCTTAGATCGACCCGCACGGTCGCCGCCTGCTCGGTGATTGTTGGAGTCGGCCTGTGGCAATTGGGGTTCGAGGGTTTGGCCCGGAGTCCTTACTTCAAGGCTTACGCCATCGATCATTTCCTTGCGTCCCCGTGGCAGGTGATCCAGTCGTTTAGGGAACTCTATCAAAGCGGAGAGCTTCTGCGGCACTGCTATTTCAGTCTCTTGGAATTCGTCTACGGGTTTCTTCTTGCGATCGCCGTCGGAGTTCCCGTGGGTTTTATCATGGCGACCCAGAAGAAAGTTAATAATTACCTCGATCCCTGGGTGTCATGTCTTTACGCGACACCGCGCGTGGCACTGGCGCCGATCATCGTCGTTTGGTTCGGCTTGGGAATACTCCCCAGCTCTCTGGTGGTTTTCCTGGGCGCAGTGTTTCCCATAATCTTGAACACCTATACGGGGATCAAATCCGTCCGGCAAAATTTGGTTGAGGTGGTCAGAGCATTCGGCGGTTCGTCCATGCAAGTGTTTTTCAAGGTCATGATTCCGGATGCTACGCCGGCAATCATTGCGGGACTCCGGCTCGCCGTGGGCCGCGCCGTTATCGGCGTCGTCGTTGCGGAACTATTCGGCGCCGAAGCCGGACTCGGATACATGGTCTATTTCTACTCCCAGCGCTTTCAACCCGGTCCGGTGTTCGTGGGGATCGTGGTCTTGGTCGTCTTTGGCATTCTCACGTTTATTGCGCTGGAGAAAGTACAGCGCTGGCTCTCACCCTGGTACACGTATCAATTACAGCAACGAATCCAGGAAAGCGAAATGGCGTGAACATGGGCGCAATCAGCAGTATCTATCGCGCCCATGAAAAAAACTGGGACGCGGCCATCTCCGTGATCCTGGGGCTGATGATCTGGGAAATCGTCGACGCGTTCCTGGTCGACAATCCCCTGGTGCTCGTCGGACCAGGCCGTATCGCCGAGGCGTTTTTCAATCTGCTGGCGCGCGGTGAATTGTTACGCCATATCTACGCGACTTTCGTGGAATTCATTTTAGGGTATTCGGTGGGCGTCGCCGTCGGAATCGCTATTGGCGTCGTGATGGGGCTCAGCCGCACCACCAAGGATATTCTCAGCCCCTGGGTGACGATCTCGTATAACGCGCCGGTGATTCTCTTGGCGCCGCTTTTTATCACTGCGCTCGGTGTTGGAATCGCATCGAAAATTGCCATCGTTTTCATCTCGGCGGTTTTTCCCGTTTTGTTCAACACGTACACCGGAGTAACCACCGTCGATGGCCGTTTGGTCGAAGCCCTGCGCGCCTTCGGCGGGAGCCCAGCTCAGATTTTCTTCAAAGTAACCGTACCGAGCGCTCTGCCGCTGATAATGACCGGGCTTAGGCTGAGTGTCGGACGGGCCATCGTCGGCGCTATCGTGAGTGAGTTCTTCGGCGCGCGGGCCGGGATCGGATTACTGATCAGCGCGGCTTCAGAGGCCTTCAAAACCGCAGAGGCGTTTGTCGGCGTGGCCGTGCTTGCCATCGGAGGTTATTTAACTTTCGAGCTTCTGAAGTATGCGGAGCGAAAGATTGCTCCCTGGTACGAACACAGAGTATAAGAGCATAGTCTCAAGTCATATGGCCGAAGGAGGGAACATGGTACGCAAGAAAACAATGACGGCAGGATTATCGTTCGGTTTAGGGATCGCGGTTTTGTTCCTGAGCGTAGGGCTTTTTCCCGTCGATCTTCGGGCGGCCGACGAAATCAAACTCGGACTTCTCTCGACGGGAGGCGACCACTGGCCTATCTGGGTAACCGAAGATCAAGGCTATTTCAACGAACAAAAGCTCGATATTCGGCAGTTTCATACAGATTCGATCGCGAAAGCCGTCCAGGCGCTCTCGGCCAATTCCACGGATATCATGTTTCCCACGAACACTCAGGGCGTGATCGTCGCGATGACCAAGAATGCTCCCGTTAAGATCATTGCCGGAAATTATACCAAGGCTCTCTACGACCTAATCACCGGCGCCAAATACAAGAAAGTGGAGGATCTTAAAGGCGGCACCATGGCCGTGATCAATTTAACTTCCGGGAGCACCGTGCTGCTGCAAAAGATCCTCGCTGGGCACGGGCTTAAGTATCCCGGCGATTACGATATTTTGACCGTTGGAGGAACGCCGGCACGTTACGCCGCGGTCAAAAAGGGAGCCGTTGCCGCCGCA
The DNA here is from genome assembly GCA_036398075.1 of Binatia bacterium. GTDB lineage: Bacteria > Desulfobacterota > Binatia > UBA9968 > UBA9968 > DATACQ01. The sequence goes on from DASWHT010000356.1 coordinate 7,599, forward strand.
ATGGTTACCATCCCCACATCGTACCAGGCGAAGGAAGATGGGTTGAACGTGTTGGCTAAAATCTCGACCTACCTCCCGGATTACCAGTTTACAAGCGTCGCGGGGCATGTGAATTGGATGGCGAGCCACAAGGATCAAACGGTGCGGTTCCTGATGGCGATCATCAAGGGAATGAGATTCCTCAACGACCCCAAGAATAAGAAGGCTTCCATGCAGAGCATGGTGAAACACTTCAAGGTCAGTCAAAAGTACGCGGAGCTGGCCTTCAAAGAGGTCATCGAAGAACTGCGGCCAATTCGCAATGATGGGGCACCAAGCCTCAAGGGCATCGAGACGGTGATCAACCTCGAGGTCGAGAATAAAGGGTTGGACAAGGCGTATCCCCCGAAGCAGTTTATCGACGACTCCTACCGCCTGGAAGCGCTAAAACGGCTCGGAGGCTGATGAGCAAGATTGGCTTCAGAAGCGCTGAAAAATGGCAAGGTGCGCAGGAGATGTTATTCTAAGGCTGTGATCGTAGCGCGCCGATGGAGGACAATGCATGCTCGATCGGCGCAGACCTTCAGTGCTTGGGATTCTTGATTTTTCCTCCTGCCGGCGGCGTTGCTCCCATCCGGCCATAGGCTGTAATGCCGCCCCATACTGTGCTAATTAAGACGGCGCGGCGGCGGTATACCGGCCCGCCGCACCATCTCAGTCCTAAGAAATCTTTCTTGCCGTTTCGCCCTAGTTGGCGAGTAATTTCTTCACTCGCTCGATAACCTCGGGGGGAGCATCGAAGATGTCTTTTGCCAGCGCTTCCAGCTCCTCTCCGGATGTTGGTTCTATGTCCATACGACTCCTTTTCGCTTCGTCACGAGCTTTGGGGTCATTCAAGACCTTCATATAGGCGTCTCTCAAGATTTTGACCCTTTCGGGAGGCGTGCCGGGTGTAACCATCATGGGACGGCCTAGTTCTCCCGCCGCCAACAAGATCCTCGCGAAACGGACGTTATTTTCCGGAACCTTATGGCGTTCAAAGATCTCTTGAATGGTCGGCACATCCGGCGCCCGCGAATCTCTCTTGCGCGCGGTCTGCATGATATGGCGGTCGAAACCCTTCTTGTGCCACGTGTCAAAGGGTTCGCGACCAAAGTGGGCGGACACGCTATGGGTACGGCAAATCACCTCTCCCTTTTCAACGGCTAAATCAATTTCAGTACCGCCCGGATAACCCAAAATCGAGTTGATTTTTGCCCCAACCAACTGCTCCAAAACCCTGGATAGGATAAAGTCGCTGCTTGCGGTTCCGGTACCGCCGCACTTGGGCGCTACCTTGGCTTTGATAATATCTTCGATAGACTTATAGGGAGCATCTGCCCGCATGTACATAACAGATGGTTCGATTGAAGGAGAGCCGATCCAGCGAAACTTACGCAGGTCGAATTGCACCTGTGACCGTCCAACAAGTTGATCGACATAGATGCTGTTCAGGGGCATCACGACGGTGAGACCATCAGGTTTGGCCACATTGAAAACATGATTTGCGGCTATCACGGATCCGGCGCCGGCCATATTCTGTGCGACGAATTCAGGTTCACCGGGAATATACTTGCCCATGTACCGGGCGAACATACGAGCCCACCGGTCATAAAATCCGCCCGCCGTCGAACCGACAACGATCGTAATCGTTTTTCCTTTGTAGAAGGGTTCTTCCTGTGCCCCGACTTCAGGCACAAGGCCGGGAAAAACAAATGAAATGCAGCAAATCAGTTTAAACAATAGAAGGCGCGTTTTCATGACGAACTCCTTTCGCTGACCGTATTATTCGCAACATTAAAGCTTCAGGGTAATGGGTTACCCGCTAAAATAGACCTCTCCGCCGCTGAATTCTGTTTCGCCCGGTGGTGGGACTATATCCTCGGAGGTTGACTTGTCAAGGAAAAACAATGGGCCTGTCTTGACTGGTTTGTCTTGTGGTCTTGGGGAATTCTGAACGGCCATTCAGTCGCCGTGGACGGCTATCGAGCACCGACGATCCGGGGAATCTATAGCGCGTCAAAGGCCGCATCAAGGGCGGGCAAAATCGCGAAATACCTATAATTTTCATTAGCTTAATTGACCTAACTCAGCCGAGGCTCGGACCCTGGCGAGGTCTGATCAGAGCCAACGAACGCGGAATCGGCGGAAGCATCAGCGTAGGGCGGCCGGTATTTGACCCGAACTTTAATGTTTTGGCGAGCACTGCCGATTGATTCAACTTAGGAGCACTATTGACCGATAGTGCGGAAAGCTCCGGTCTTACAACCATCCAGCGCGCCCGTCTGCTGGAGAAATCTTATGCAAGCCTTTACTCAATTGGTTTATTTCGACCTGCCCATTCCGGTGTGGCACCTCGTCCTATACGTGGGTTGTATAAGTTTCCTAATGATCCAACGTAGATTTAAACTTGCGATTGTGACGTCCTACGTACTGGTCTTGTTTTGGCTTCATTATATATTTCGGGCCAATCTCGTCTTCATTATGAATGGGGATAACGTAGCGCGTACCATTTATTATCTCTTCGGATTCGCGCTCGTATTGTTGAGCATATACGCCTTTTTCTTTCTGGAAGACGAAGCGGCGGAATTTGAGTTAGAGAAACGCAAAAAAGAGATCGCCGGCCTAAGGACAAAGGCAAAGGAGGCAAAGAAGAAAGCCGCTGACCTTAAGGCTCAACTAAAAAAGGATCAGATCAATGAGTCCGCTTCCCGAAGCGAGCTCGACGCAGATCTGGCCGCCAAGATCGACGCGCTTGAACAACGGCTGAGGGAAGGCGGGAGCCTGCTCGAAAAACGCGATGCCCGAATCGCCGAGCTTCAGGCTAAGGCCGACGAAGCGGAGACAAACGCTTCTACTTTAAAGGCTCAGTTGGAAAACGGCCAAACTCAGGAGGCGGCTTCCAGATACAACCTGGAAGAAGAGCTCAATACCAAGATTGATGAGCTTGAACAGCGGCTGGGGGAAGGCGAGGGCCTGCTCGAAAAACGCGATGCCCAAATCGCTGAACTTCAGGCTAAGGCCGACGAAGCTGAGACAAACGCTTCTGCTTTAAAGGCTCAGTTGGAAAACGGCCAAACCCAAGTGTCCGCGGCCAGCAGCAAGCTCGAAGAAGAGCTCACCGCCAAAATCGATAAGCTGCAAATTCAGTTGGAGGACGCCGAGAGCCTCCTTGCAATACGCAAATCAAAAATCGATGAGCTTAAGGCGAGCACCCGCGAAGCTGAGAAAAACGCCGATGCCCTAAAGGCCCGGCTTGAGGGATTTCAATCCGAAGGTTCCACTTCCGGAAACATGCTGGAAAAAGAGTTGAGCAGAAAAATCGACGACCTTGAGCATCAATTGAAGGAGGGCGAGAGTCACCTCAATTCACGTCATGCTGAAATCGCTGAGCTCAAGACAAAAGCCTCTGAAGCGGATAAAAAGGCCGATGTCTTAAAGGCTCAGTTGGAAAAGGACCACACCGCAAAGTCCGCTGCCAAAAACAAGTTGCAAGAGGAGTTCAACGCCAAGATCGCCAAGCTCGAACGTCGTCTAAAGGAAAGTGAGACCCTCCTTGGAAAACGGGATACCGAAATCGCCGAGCTTACCGCCAGAACTCACGACGCTGAGAAAAACGGCGCCGACTTAAAGACCAAGCTGGAAGACGATCAATCCAAAGAGTCCGCTGCCAAAAAGAAGCTTGAAGAAGAACTCAACGCCGAGATCGCTAAGCTTGAACTTCGGCTGGAGGAAGGCGAGAACCTCCTTCAGAAACGCGATTCCGAAATCGCTCAGCTTCAGACCAAAACTCAAGAAGCCGAGGAAAATGCCTCTGTCTTAAAGGCTCAGCTGGAAAGGGATCAGACCCAGGACTCCGCCGCGCGAAACAAGCTGGATGACGAACTCAACGCCAAAATCGACGAACTTCAGCATCAATTAAAAGAAGGCGAAAGTCTCCTTCAGAAACGCGATGCCGAAGTCGCTCAGTTTCAGATCAAATCTCAAGAAGCCGAAGAAAATGCCTCTGTCTTCAAGGCAAAGTTGGAGAAAGATCAATCCAAAGAGTCCG
>DASWHT010000357.1:0-5372 GCA_036398075.1 Binatia bacterium
GACGTGGAAAAGCAATTGAAGGCCGATCCCGATATTCGGGGCGTCATGGTCCAGGCCAGCGAAACCTCCACGACGGTGCTCCATCCGGTGCAAGAGATCGGGCAGATCACGAAAAACGGCCCGCTGTTTCTCGTAGACGGCGTCACCGCGGTGGGCGTGGTGCCGATGCCGATGGACGAATGGGGTTTGGATGTCTTGGTGACCGGCTCCCAGAAGGCGCTCATGCTGCCGCCGGGTCTCGGGTTTATCGCTCTTAGCAACCGCGCCTGGGAAAAAACCAAACAGGCGAAGCTGCCGCGCTTTTATTTTGACTTGAATCTCGAACGAAAAAACCAGCAGAAGGGCTCCGGCGCATTTACACCCGCGGTTTCGCTGATTTTTGGACTTCGCGCATCGTTGCATATGATCCAGCGCGAAGGCCTCGAAAACGTTTATGCGCGCCACGCGCGATTATGCCGGGCCGCCCGCGCCGCCGCCACCGCACTGGGTCTCAAATTACTGGCGCCCGATAGCCCGAGCCCCGCCGCCACCGGCATTTATCTGCCCAACGGTATCGACGCGGACGAGGTCCTCGACTACCTGCGTGACAAAATGAACGTCACCCTGGCCGAGGGACAAGACCAGCTCAAGGGCAAAGCGATCCGCATGGCGCATGTCGGCTATATGGGCGCTTTCGATGTTATTACAGGCGTCGCCGCTCTGGAGATGGCGCTTAGAAAATTCGGCGCCGAGATTCCCTTCGGCCGGGGCGTGGCGGCGGCGCAGGAAGTATTGATGGAAGCGCTTACTTAAAAGCCGAGGATCGAAAATCGAGGATAGAGGATCGCGTCGATCTTCTATCCTCTATCCTCGACCCAGAAGCTACAGCATGGAACAGAAGATGAAAATTCTCGTGACCGATTCGCTCACCCCCGAGGGGCTCGCGGTATTTCACAACGCCGGTGGGTTCGAGGTCGACGTTAAAATCGGACTGAAACCGGACGAGCTCAAGAAAATCTGCGGCGACTACGACGGCTGGGTGATTCGCAGCGGCACGAAAATCACGGCGGAACTCATCGAAGCGGCCAAAAACTTAAAAGTCATCGGCCGCGCCGGCGTCGGCTTTGAAAATATCGATGCCGACGCGGCGACCAAAAAAGGCATCGTCGTGATGAACACGCCGGGCGGCAACAACGTCACCACCGGCGAGCATACCATCGCTCTCATGATGGCGATGGCGCGCCATATTCCCCGGGCGGTCGCTTCGCTGAAAAGCGGCAAGTGGGAGCGCGACAAATTCGTCGGCGTCGAGTTGTGCAACAAAACCATCGGGGTTATCGGGCTCGGCAACGTCGGCCGGATCGTCGCCGAACGCGCCGCCGGGTTGCGCATGAAAGTCATCGGGTTCGACCCGTTCATCACCCCGGAAAACATCGCCAAGATGGGCGTCGAGCCGACCAGCGCGGAGGAGATTTTTACCAAAGCCGATTTTATTACCGTGCACGTGCCACTGACACCGGACACCCAGGGACTCATCAATCGCGAAGCCTTCGCTAAAATGAAAACCGGCGTGCGCATCATCAACTGCGCCCGCGGCGGAATCGTTGATGAGAAGGATCTGGCCGACGCCATCAAGGAAGGCAAGGTCGCCGGCGCTGCGCTGGATGTTTACGTCAACGAGCCGCCTTCTGCGGATCATCCCTTATTGAAGCTGGAGCAAGTGGTCACGACACCGCACCTGGGCGCTTCCACGGACGAAGCGCAGCTCAACGTCGCCGTCGCGGTCGCCGAACAAATGGTGGATTTCCTCAGCAAGGGCATCGTTCGCTACGCGGTCAACGTCCCATCAGTGACCCCGGAACTTCTTGAGGTCTTGAGACCTTATCTTACACTGGCCGAAAAACTGGGAAGTCTCCACGTCCAAATGTCCGATTCTCTCCCTAAGGAAGTCCATGTCGAATACCGCGGCGACGTCGTTCAGTATAACGTCGCGGCACTGACGCTGGCCGTGCTCAAGGGAATGTTGACGCCGGTGATGGAATCCGCCGTGAATTACGTGAATGCGCCGCTGATCGCAAAAGAACGCGGCATCCAAATCGTTGAATCGAAGGGGGAGTACTCCGAAGATTTCGCCAGCTCCATCACGGTCAAGGCGAAAAACGGCAAACAAGATTTAGAAATTGAAGGCGCCATCTTCGGTAAAAAACACCCGCGTATCGTGCGCGTCAATAATTTTTATCTCGAAGCCGTTCCGGAAGGTTATATTCTCATCCTCCACAACAACGACGTGCCCGGTGTGGTCGGAGCGGTAGGAACGATACTCGGCAAAAGCGGCATCAACATCGCGGGCATGGAGCTGGGACGCAGTGAAAAGGGCGGCAACGCCATCTCTTTCACCCACGTGGACGACGTCGTACCCCAAAAGGCGTTGAAAGAGTTGCGCGCGCTCCCGCAAATCGTGTCAGCGGAATTGGTGAAACTCTAGCTCGATTTTGGATTTTAGATTTTGGATTTTAGATTCGAATCCAAAATCGGCAATCCAAAATCCACAATGAAAAGATGGCAAACGTCGCAATCATCGGCGCCCAATGGGGCGACGAAGGCAAAGGCAAGATTGTCGATCTGTTCACCCACGACGCGGACGTCATCGTCCGCTTTCAGGGCGGGAACAACGCCGGCCATACATTGGTCGTCGACGGCAAAAAGACCGTCCTGCATTTAATTCCTTCCGGCGCGCTGCATCCCAATAAGCTCTGTGTCATCGGCAACGGCGTGGTCGTCGATCCGGAGGTACTCATCGAGGAGATCGAGGGGCTTAAGGCGCAGGGAAATTTGCAGGACGACGCGATGCTGCGCATCAGTGAAGAAGCGCACCTGATCATGCCCTATCACAAGGCCATCGACCAGGCGCGCGAGCGGCTGCGCGGCGAAGGCATGATCGGCACCACTGGCCGCGGCATCGGCCCCGCCTACGAGGACAAAGTAGCGCGCGTGGGCATCCGTTTCGTCGACCTGCTTGAAGAGGAAACGTTTCAGGAAAAACTCAGGCGCAATATCGAGGAGAAAAACATTTATCTGCGCGCCATCCTCAAGGAAAAGACCCTAAACTTCGACAAGATCCACGACGGCTACGCCGCCTACCGGGAGAAACTCAGACCCCTGGTCACCAATACGAGCCTGCTTCTCGATCAGCAAATGCGCGCCGGTAAGAAGGTGATGTTCGAGGGCGCTCAGGGCACCTTGCTTGACGTCGATCACGGCACCTATCCCTTCGTGACATCATCGAGTACGGTGGCGGGCAACGTTTGCAGCGGTGCCGGCGTCGGCCCCCGGCAAATCCATCAAGTGATCGGTATTTCCAAAGCCTACACCACCCGCGTCGGCAGCGGACCTTTCCCGACGGAGCTGATCGGCTCGGACGGGGAGACACTAAAACGCGAAGGAGTGGAGTTCGGCGCCACCACGGGCCGGCCGCGCCGCTGCGGCTGGTTCGACGCCGTGGCGGTGCGCCATGCGGTGCGCATCAATGGGATTACCGGCATCGCCCTCACCAAGCTCGACGTTCTTACCGGTTTCGAAAAAATTCCCATCTGCACAGCGTACCGCTTTAACGACACTACAATTAACGAGTTCCCTGCAAGCTTGAAGACCATGCAGGGGGTGGAACCGGTCTATGAGAATAGGGACGGCTGGCGCAAGCCGCTTACCGGGGTCAAGAATTTTTCCGATCTGCCCGCCAATGCGCAAAAGTACGTCCGCCGTATCGAAGAGATATTGGAAACCGAAATTATTCTGATATCGGTGGGGCCGGGACGAGAGCAGACGGTGGTCTTAAAAAACCCTTTCGAAGAAAGGAGTTAGGCCACAGCACTAGGTGCAATGGGCGCCCCGTGGTGGTCCCCCACCCAGGTCTCCCAGCTCGCTCTTCGGCCATTTTCTCTATTGCCTTCGCGGTTCTTTCTTCTCGCGCTTGACCGCCTAGGTGTTCCAACCGATAGACTTGAAAGGACGCGGAGCGCCGAATATGATGAATAGGTGGCACTGGATCAAGCTCAAGGAGGACTGATTCTATGAACGGTGAAGCAGCCAGGGAGAAACTGGTAGGCGATCTTAAAACTTTGATCGGCGACGCGGAGGAATTGCTCAAAGCTTCGGCCAACCAGGCCGGCGAAAAGTTTTCCGTCGCCCGCCAAAAAATCGAACAGAGCCTCGTCGAGGGCAAGAAGTCGTTGGCGGATGCCGAAAAGTTACTCGTGAAGAAAGGCAAAGAAGCCGCTGATGTCGCCGACGATTATGTTCGGGAAAACCCATGGGGCGCGGTGGGCGTCGCGGCGGCTATCGGGTTAGTGCTGGGCCTGCTCATCCGGCGGAGTTAAATTCGGAGTCATGACCGGCAAAGATACCGGCGGCACGGACAATCGTTCGCCGAAGGGATTTTTTCACCCTGTTCGCTCGCTGCTGGCGGCGCTAAGCGCCGGTTTTCAAACCCGCTTGGAACTGCTCGTCACCGAGCTTGAGGAAGAACGGGAGCGTTTAAAACAAACGCTCATACTCACCCTGCTGCTCTTCTTCGGATTCAGTCTCGGCATCATTTTGCTCACGATCTTCGTCGTTGCGATCTTTTGGGAGCAGGGCTGGGTCTACGCGGTGGGAGTCTTGGCCGTTCTGTATCTCGGCATCGGCGCGGCCGCCGGGCTCATGCTGCGGAAAAAAATTCTGCTCCGGCCTGGGCTTTTTCCCTCGACTCTTAACGAGCTGGCCAAAGACCGCGACCGGCTGAGGACATCGTCCCGTGAGTAGACGCTTGGACGAGATCGCCCGTCGAAAAGAAAGATTGATCGCCCAGTGCGCCCGCGAGCGTGACGAGATATCCGCGGCATTCAGCCGGATACGCTCCCCCTTCGAACTAGGCGGGTTGGTCTGGGCACTAACGCGTAGTCTCAAAGCCCATCCCATCGTCACCGCTGGGATATCCAGTCTGCTGGCCAGCGGTTATGCTGGAAAATTGTTGCGGACGGCCGGCGAAGGGCTCAATCTCTGGCGCCTCATCCGGCCCCTCTGGCTCTGGTGGAAGAAAAAGCGCTAAACACTCCCGTGACTTTCTCACCACGAAGACACGAAGGACACAAAGGGTTCGGATATTTATACTTTTAAACTTCGTGAACTTCGTGTCCTTCGTGGTGGATACCTCTTTTTTGCGTCCTTTGCGTTCTTTGCGGTGAAATAATCCCCTCCGACACCGGCTCCGGGCAGCCACATAGGGCTGCCCCTACAATCTTTTCTATGTGCCCTTTGTGGTTAAAACTCTTCTTCCTTTTGGTTGCGGCTTCGCCGCGTTAGGTTACTTGGCAGTTTGCTTGAGCTGTTCGAATAATTTCTCCGCTGACATAGGG
>DASWHT010000358.1:0-2985 GCA_036398075.1 Binatia bacterium
CCTTCGACCCTACCATCATCCACACCATTGCGGGGGGGATAAATAGAAATGCCCCGCACCCCAACGCTTCCAAATTGTTCATGGATTTTTTGCTTTCGGACGAAGGCCAGCGCATCTATCTTGCCGAAAGCCAGCAGCCGACGCGCAAAGGACTTGCCGCTACCTGGTTCCCCAAAAATCTGAAACTCCACGTGAACGATCCGGATATCGGCGACAAGGTCGGTGACTACCAGAAACTGTTCCATGAGATTTTTGGCGGAAATTAACAGCTGATTTTGGGGCGGTTGATGGCGAGCGAGTAGCCTCGATGAGGGTCACGCGGCAAAGCGGCAATCGAAGGGAAGAGGAGATTTAACCACAAAGGGCACAAACAAGAAGGGATTCACCACGAAGGCACGAAGGGTTCGGATATTTATACCCTTAAACTTCGTGAACTTCGTGCCTTCGTGGTGAGAATTGCGTTAGTCGGGATTCGATGAGGAGAGCACGATGAAAATCATGGTCGTCATGGGTGAATACCCGCCCGAAGAGCAGGAACGGCGCCGCGCCGCCGTGCTCCACTGCGCGTCGCCGGGAACGGATATCGCCTTCAGCGTCATCAAGGCTACTTTTTTCGTGCGTGCCAACGCGCAGATCAACGCGTTGTCCGCCGGCCCGTTAGTCGCTGAAGTAGCGCAAAAGGCCGAAGCCCATGGCTTCGACGCAGTCGTGCCTTTCGGCACACTCGATGCCGGAATCGAGTTGGCGAGAAACCTGGTGCGCATACCGGTAGTCGGCGCCGGACAATCGGTGATGCATCTGGCCGTGCAGCTCAGTAACCGCCTCGGCGTCGTCGCCTATGAAACCACGAGCATTCCATTTATGCGCAAGCAAATGCACGCCTGGAGAGTGTTAGACTCCGTCGTCGGCTTCCGCGCCATCGAAATTCCCTTGCTCGACAGCACGGCAAACCGCGGCGCCATGCGCGACCGCTTTCTCCAGGTGGCCCGCGAGCTGATCGACAAAGAAGACGCGGAAGTCATCGTTCCCATGGGCGTGACGATGGTCCCGGTGCAGTATGCTGCGGCGGAATTCAGCAAAGAGCTCGGCGTGCCGGTGCTCGATGCGTTGGCGACGAGCATTCAGACCGCGGAGATGATGGTACGAACCGGGGCGATCCATAGCATGAAAACCTATCCTCGGCCCCAGGCGAAAAAATGATCCGCGAGTCTGCGACGATCTTTGACTAGAAAGGAAAGGGCGCAATGAACCTGAAACTTCGCGGCAAATGGATCTTCCAACAGACGATCAATGGCGCCATGCTATTCATCCTGCTCGGGATTTCCACAGATAGAATCGTTTGGGCGGGCCCCGTCGAAGGCAACCCGCGTCGGGGCGGCACGCTCATCTTGGGCATGCCCGCCGATCCGTCGACGCTCAACTGCGGCATCGAAAGCAGCCAGATCGTCGCGATGGTGACTTCGAGCATTTACAACGGCCTGATCCATCTCGACGAGGAGTCCAATCCCCACCCGGATCTAGCCCAGTCCTGGGAGATTTCACCGGATGGATTGGTTTACACCTTTCAGCTGCGCGAGAACGTCAAATGGCATGATGGCCAGCCGCTCACTTCGGCGGATGTCAAGTTCAGTTTCGAAAACCTGGTGGGAAAGTACAACGCCCGCGGCCGCGAAGCCTACCGCAGTATCAAGGCCATCGAGACGGCCGGACCGCTGACCGTCAAAATCAGCTTGAAGAAATCCTACTCGCCTTTTCTCGAAGTCCTGACGGCCCACGACGGTTGCATCATGCCCAGACATCTCTACGAGGGCAGTGACGTGCTCAAGAATCCCCATAACGACGTCAACCCCGTGGGCAGCGGCCCGTTCAAGCTCAAGGAGTGGAAAAAGGGCAGCCATATCACGCTGGTGCGCAATGAAAATTATTTTAAGAAAGGCCGGCCATTTTTAGACAGCGTCGTATTTAGAATCATTCCCAATGCCGCGACCCGCGCGATCGCTTTCGAGACCGGCGAGATAAACGCCATTTTCGCCAGCAATTCATTTCCCTACCAGCATGTCGACCGGTTGAAAAAACTGCGCGACGCCATGATCAAAGATATCGGCTCGCCGACGTTGATCGGGTTGAACTTCAATCTAAAGGGCAATCCGATCGTCGCGAAAAGGGAAGTCCGCGTCGCCATCGCCCATGCCATCGACAAAAAATTCATCGTCGAGAAAGGCCTGCGCGGGGTGGGCAAGGTCATCGACAGCGTGATTCCACCGGGCATACCTTGGGCTTACAACGCCAACGTGCCCAAATATCCGGTCGATCTAAAAAAGGCCAACGGCTTACTCGACGAAGCGGGCTATCCGAAAAACGCGGCGGGCATGAGATTCCAATTGCGGCTGGCATTTGAAGCGGGCAATGATAATTCCGAACGGCCGGTACAAATTCTCCGCGAGCAGCTCAAGGCCGTGGGCATCGATATCAAACTGGAGCGCTTCGAGCGCTCGGTAATGTTGGAAAAAATCTTTCAGAAATACGATTTTGATATATGGTTCGGCCCGCTCACCACCCGCGGCCATCCTGCCCTGGGCACCGCGAGGTTGTACATGACGACATCGATAACCGGACAGCCGTTTACGAATTTTACCCGTTATAGTAACCCAAAGGTCGATCAATTGTTTGAGCAAGCGGTGACGGCGACGAAGAAACAAGACATGATGAAAGCCTACTACGAAGTCCAAGACATACTGATGCGCGACTTGCCGACGATCCCGGTCGCCGACCGGCTACAGCTCAACATTATCAAGGACCAGTTCCGCGGCGCGCTTACCAGCACGGAAACATACGAGCGCACCGACGAGATCTGGTGGGTCAAAGGCACGCCTTTAAAGGATGGCGACTTCGAACGGGACTAGAGTCGCGAATGGAGTGTTGGAGTAGCGGAGTGATGGAGTGCTGGTTTTCAACCCGTTACTCCATAACTGCAGCGCTCCAGTC
>DASWHT010000359.1:0-20232 GCA_036398075.1 Binatia bacterium
CAGGAAATTAAAATACTTCTGGATACCCGCTTTCGCGGGTATGACGCTGGGGAGGGCGATTATTTATTTTGCGCACCTTAGTTCCACCACAATAGCGGAGCGAACTATTGCACGCCGAGGCGTTCGCGAATCGTTCTAACGTATCCAATGAACTTTGGATCGTCGCGCATTGTTGTGGTGCGCGGGCGAGGTAAATCGATTTTCACTATCTCCGCGATCTTTCCCGGGCGCGGCGTCATGACGATGACTCGGTCGCCGAGGAATACCGCTTCGGGTATGCTGTGGGTGATGAACACAACGGTTTTTTTTGCTTCCCCCCAGATACGTTGCAGCTCCAGATTCATTTCATCGCGGGTAATGGCATCCAGCGCGCCGAAGGGCTCATCCATCAACAATAAAGGCGGGTCGTGGACCAATGCCCGGCTTATGGAAACTCTCTGTTGCATGCCGCCGGATAGCTCTGACGGATAGCGCGCTTCGAATCCCTTGAGGCCGGTGAGCTCCAAGAGTTCGAGCGCTTTGCGGCGGTATCCGTTAACGTCGAGCTTGCGCGCCTCGATCTGGAGCAAGACATTGTCGAGTGTTTTGCGCCAAGGCAAAAGCACCGGCGCCTGGAAAACGATGCCGATGTTAGTCAACGGCGCCGTCACCGGCTTTCCGTCTACTCGTACGGTGCCGGAAGTGGCGGGAAGGAGACCCGAGGTCAGTTTCAGCAGTGTTGTCTTGCCGCAGCCGCTTCGGCCGACCACGGCGAGAAATTCTCCATCGCCGACATTGAGGGAAAACTCCTCCAGCGCGATGACCTCACCACCACCGGACTTGTAGACTTTTCTGACGTTCCGGTACTCAATGAGGTCGGCCATGGGCTTGCGCAGTTCCGTTTAACGCCTTACCGACTGTGAAAGGGTCGCACCACGCCGCCGCCGCTAACTCACCCTCCGAGCCTTCTCGATGTTACTTCTTGGCAATGAACTGGTTCGTGTAAATCATCTTGTATTCGATGGGCTTGTCCAAACCCGCATACTTGTTGGCGAGATCCGCGGATCTTTTCATCATCGCCTCTTTCATGTATCCCAGGCCGAACCCTTTGGTCTCCGGATCTTGAATATCGCCCAGACCGTCCTGCATTTCAGCTGCGGTGATTTCCCGGTCCTTTTCCGGATTGGCGTTCATGAAAATATCCAGAGCTTGCTGGGGATTTTTAATGGACCATTCCCATGCGTCCATCAGCGCAGCCATGAAGCGCTTGATCTGGTCCGGGTTGTTTTTGAGGCGCTCTTCGTGCACTTGAATGACGTGGCCGTAGGAATTGATTCCCATGTCTCTGAAAAATAGGTAGCCGATTTTTTTATTCTGGCGTTTGGCGACGATCGCCATGCGCGGGATGCTGGAACCCCGGGCGCCGGCGAGAAAATCGATCTTGCGCTCGAAGAACGCGGGCGTGCGCACGGCGGCGTCGATGTTCTTGATAATGACTTTCGTGTGATCGAATTTCGCGGCGGCGCCCAGCGCCGGCAAGAGAACCTGACCGAAATCACCCGGCGTGGTGCCGAAGTTTTTGCCTTCGAGATCTTTCGGCGCTTTGATTCCCGACTCTTCTAGAAAGATATATCCGCCGCCCTGGAATACCATGCCGGTGCCGATGGCGCGGTTCTTGCCGCCTTTGGCCATGACTGCAATGGCGGTGATTAAGTCGCCGTAGCCGTAGTCTGCTTGTTTAGTATCGACGAACTGCGCTGGCTGCAGCGACCCGCGGCCTTCGAGCAATCTCACTTCGAGACCTTTGCCCCTAAAATGGCCTCGATCCCGGGCAACGAAGAACGGCACATGTTTGCCGCCAAGAATCCAATCCAGTTGAACCTTGATCTCCTCCGTCGCGGCTGCGCCACGGGCGGGACTCACCAGTGCCGCGCCGGCCAACAGCAAGACTGCGAAACGAGTCAACATGATCTTCATAATTTTCCTCCTTGCGCCTGTTTAGCTCTCCGTGGGCTGGACGTCCCGGCGCCAGGGCATCAGCATTTTTTCTAATCCAACGATGACTCCGAACAACGCGAGGGACATTATCGAAAGAACGATGATCGAGGCGAAGATCAGCGCGGAGTTCATGTCGTTGTTAGCGACGATGATGAGGTAACCCAAACCCTTTTGCCCGGCCACGAACTCGGCTACCACGGCGCCGATCACGGCGAGTGCGATGGAGGCCTTAAAACCGGCGAATAAGTAAGGTACCGAGTTGGGCAGGCGAATCTTTTTGAACTCGGTCCAACGGCTCATACCCATGGTTTTGGCCAGATCGAGCATGTCATTTTCGATTTGCGCGAAGCCGACCACGGAGTTCACCACCATGGGAAAAAACGCCGTCAGAAACGCAATGGTGACCTTGGACCAAAGACTGTCTATACCCAGCCAGATCAGAATCAGTGGAGCAATGGCGATTCTTGGGATCGAGCCGAGGACGACGAGGGAAGGGTAGATGGTAAGCCAGAGAAATCGGGAATATACAATTCCGAGCGCAGAACCGATGCCGACGACGGCCCCGATAAGAAAACCTAAAACCGTTTCGTTAAATGTCGGAATCAGATGTTTGATGATCAAGCCGCCTTTTTTGCCGAATTCATCGACGATGGCAAGCGGCGTGGGCAGGAGATAATTGGGCACGTTTAGGAAGGGTAAGAGGATCTGCCAAAGGACGATTAGACCAAGAAAAAAGAGGATGGACCACTTCGCTTGACCGAGAAATCCGCTTCCGCCTTGGTCTTGATTCATTTTCCTGGCTTCCCGTTATATGAGGCGCGGTACGCTTTTTGGCTTACGAAACAGGGCAATCTCTCGGTACCGAATCGGCCAACGTATGTCAAGGAGAATTAGCAGGCCAGGGTCCACCAACCGGGCGTAGTCGTTTGGATTTAAGGGTCGGATATGTTAACTGTTGACGCAAATAACGCCTGCGTCCTTCGGAGAGAGACTCCTATGCTGGGGCATATCATCGCCAAAATCCTTTTCTTCTGGCTCATCGCTGTAGTCGTTTTGCCGGGAACGTTGGCGGCCCGCGTTGTTGACCAGTTGATCGTGGTTATCGACGACGAGCCCTACACGCTGCGCAATGTCGAACAGTTCGCCAGAAGCAAACTAAAAGTAGAATTTCCGTCGGGAGATCTCAACCGTATCAATGAAAGCGACGGCGATGTGCTGGAGCAGTTCATCACCGAGAAGCTTCTGGATGCCGAGATTCGGGGAGCAGGTATAACGCTCACCAACGAGGATGTCGAGCAGTATATAGAAGAGGTCAAGAAGAACAACCGGTTATCGGATAGCGATTTCAAATTGGCGTTGGCCCGCGAGGGAATGACTCTCGATGGCTACAGGGAATCGGTCAAAACTGAGCTGGGGAAAAACGAGCTGGTGCGGCGCCAGGTGAGAAGCAGGGTCAGCGTCACCGATGCGGACGTGGAGCGGTATTACCAGCTCAACTCCAAGAATTACCGCACCGGGGACCGGGCGCGAATTCGGCATATTCTTTTTTCGTTGTCGGAACAAGCCGCGCCGGAAGTGGCCCTATCGACACTTGCGAAGGCGAAGGAAATTCGCGGCCGCATCGAAGCCGGGGAAGACTTCGCCGCATTGGCGCGGGAGTTTTCCGAAGGCGCCGGCCGCGGCGACGGCGGCGACATCGGCTGGGTGAACCGCGGCACGTTGATCGGCGGCCTTGACGAAGCCGCCTTCGAGAAGCTCAAGTTAGGAGAGGTCAGCGAGCCATTTCGCACCGGCATGGGATATCACATTGTAAAGGTGGAGGGGCGCATGGGCGGCAACATCCAATCGCTAACCGCGGTGGCGCCGAAGATCAAAGCGGACCTCGCTGCCAAAGCGCTGGAGGAGCGCTATCTGAAATGGCTTAAAACCGATCTGCGCAGGAAGCATCGCGTCGATATCAAACTCGCCGGCGTCGTCTTCAAGCCCGAGGAATCTAAGGAAGGTACGATGGATTCGCTGATCGCCACGTCGCGTACCAACCGGCGGCAGGAGCGGACGTTCTTGAGTTACTTCAACCCCCTATCCTACGTCACCAAGGAAACGCCGCTCGATGAACTGGATCCTAAAGGCCCGTTGGCTGACAAAAATATCGTCAGCGTTTTCGGCGTGCCGCTCTTTACCTCCGAGCGCGTTGATGATGTCCCGGATGTCCTCGCTCCAGCGGCGGAAAAATCCAGATCCGGAGCGTCCGGCTCAGATTCAAACAAGTCGGGCGGCTTTTTCTCGTCAATTATCGATACGCTAAATCCTTTCTCAAGCAAAAAGCCCTGATTCCGTTGCTTTACTATTTTGCGGAAGGGGATCCGAAAACCATTGAGCGTTGGCGCTCGCCGGGAGATGCCGTTGCCTAAACCTATCGTGGCCGTGACGATGGGCGATCCCGCGGGGATCGGGCCCGAGGTCGTTCTCAAAGCGCTGGCCGATCCGGCGATCAAAAGAAACTGCCGCCCGCTGATCTTGGGTGATTGGGAAGTGTTCGAGCGCACGCGCCGGCGCGGCAAGAATTATCCCAAACTCATTCGTTGGCACCAGGGAGAGCCGCTGTTACCGAGGCTCAACGGCGAAGCCGGTTTCGTGCTTTGCCCGCTGTCCTCTCTGAAGGCAGCGGAGTCGCGTCCCGGAACGCCGTCCAGGGCGGGCGGACACGCGGCCTTTCGCTATATCAGCGTTGCGGCGAAATTGGCATTGACGGGACTCGCCGACGCGATCGCGACGGCGCCGATCAGCAAGAGCGTTCTCATCGACGCGGGCTATAATTACCCCGGCCATACGGAATTGCTCGCCGAGCTAAGCCGCACGCGCGAGTGCCGCATGATGCTGGTGGGTCGAAAACTACGCGTCGTGCCAGTGACCGGCCATGTATCTTTCAGCAAAGTTCCCCGCGCCCTCAGCATCGATAATATTCAGACCACCATCGAGCTGGTCTACCGAAGTCTCACGGAGTTGTTTGGCATTGGGCGCCCGCGCATCGCGGTGGCGGCTTTGAATCCGCACGGCGGCGAAGATGGAATATTCGGCGACGAAGAAATCAAGATTATCCGTCCAGCGGTCAGAGCAGCGGCCATGAAAGGCATCGCAGTCGGCGGGCCGTTTCCGGCGGACAGCCTGTTTTATCACGCCGCCCAGGGGGATTATGACGCCGTGGTCTGCATGTATCACGACCAAGGGTTGATCCCGATGAAGCTGCATCATTTCTTCGGTGGTGTGGCGCTGACACTGGGACCGCCGTTTGTCCGCACCTCCGTGGATCACGGCACGGCCTACGATATCGCGGGCGAAGCGAAGGCGGATGCGTCGAGCATGAAAGAGGCAATCTTATTAGCGGCGCGATTGGCGCGCATAAATAAGCAGCTGGGGAGAAAGGTGGAGCAGGGTTGAATCCGGCGATTTTTCGTGAATACGACATACGGGGCTTGGCGGAAAAGGATTTTGACAAGGAATTTGCGCTGCTGCTCGGCAAGGTCCACGGCACAGCCATAGCTGAAAAAGGCGGCAGGCGAGTTACCGTCGGCCGCGATTGCCGGGCGACGTCGGATCGTTATGCCGAGGCGGTGATCGCGGGCCTCATGGCCGCCGGTCTGCATGTTTACGACATCGGTGTTTGTCCGACGCCGCTGCTTTATTTTTCGTTGTTTCATCTCGACGCCGACGGCGGAATTGAAATCACCGCGAGCCATAATCCGTCCGAATACAACGGGTTCAAAATTTGCCTTGGCAAAGACACGCTATACGGGGCGCAGATTGAGGACATTCGGGCCAAAATGGATCTCGGCCAGTTCCGCGAAACCGGCGGCGGCGCGCTTGAGCGCTACGAGATCGTTCCGCCCTACCATAAACATCTCTTATCTGACGTGCCGCAACTCAAGCGGCCTCTCAAAGTCGTCGTCGATGCCGGCAGCGGCGTGGGCGGGCCGGTGGCGCCGCCGCTGTTTCGCCAACTCGGCTGCGTGGTTTGGGAAATCGCCTGCACGCCCGATGGCCGATTTCCAGTGCACCATCCGGACCCGACGGTGCCGGAAAACTTGGAGATGTTGATTGAGAAAGTCCGGAAAGAACATGCCGACGTCGGCGTCGCCTATGACGGCGACGCCGACCGCATCGGCGCCGTGGATGAAAAGGGCAATATTCTCTGGGGCGATGAGTTGCTGATGTTGTTCGCGCGCGACGTGCTCCGGAGCCATCCCAAAGCCGTCGTAGTCTCGGAAGTTAAATGCTCGCAGCGGCTCTACGATGACATCGCCAAGCATAACGGTACGCCGATCATGTGGAAGGCGGGCCACTCGCTGATCAAGGCGAAGATGAAGGAGACCCGGGCGCTCCTGGCCGGCGAGATGAGCGGCCACATGTTTTTTAAGGATCGGTATTTCGGTTACGACGACGCGATCTACGCGTCGCTCAGGCTCCTGGAAATTCTCGCGAACTCAGACCGGCCGCTGTCGGCCTTGCTTGATGATCTGCCCAAATGTGTTTCGACGCCGGAGCTGCGCATCGACTGCCCCGATGATAAAAAGTTCACCCTCGCCCAGAAAGCGACGGAATATTTCCGCCAGCACTACGACGTCATCGACGTGGACGGCGTACGGGTGAAATTTGCCGAGGGCTGGGGACTGATTCGCGCGTCGAATACGGAGCCGGCGCTGGTTTTGCGCTTCGAGGCCTCCTCGACGGAGAAGCTCAACGGGTACCGGGCCATCGTCGAAAACAAACTCAAGGAACTCGCAGGCTGCTGAAAGGAGTCATCGAAATGATCGAGGATGGAAGATTGAGGATGGAAGATCGCGATTCTCGATCCTCCATTCTCAATCCTCGACCTTGCGAACGCGTGCGCCCCGCCTCTGAGGTTTTTTTGAGCAGCCTGGACAATGGGTTTATGAGAAACCTGTTGGAAAATTCATAGGACTTCGCATGGCGCGCAGCATCGTCGTTAACGGGGCGCGCGTTCATAATCTTAAAAACATTGCCCTGGAAATTCCCCGTGACAAGCTGGTGGTCATCACCGGTGTTTCCGGGTCGGGCAAATCTTCTCTAGCGTTCGACACCCTCTACGCCGAAGGGCAACGGCGTTATCTCGAATCCCTCACCGCCGACGCGCGCCAGTTCTTGCGCCAGATTGAAAAGCCGGATGTGGACGCCATCGACGGCCTCTCTCCGGCCATTGCGATTGGGCAGTCCGGCGCTTTCTATACGGCGCGGTCCACCGTCGGCACCGTTACCGAAATCTACGATTATCTCCGGCTCTTGTTCGCCCGCATCGGCCAGCCGAGCTGCCCGCAGTGTGGCGCTGGGATCGCCGCGTATACCATCGATCAAATCGCCGACCGCGTGGCCACGCTGCCGGAGCAAACCCGGCTGCTCGTGCTCGCGCCCATCGCGGCGGGGAGTCAAGAGGAACGGCGCGAGCGCCTGGCTGAGTTGGCGCGCGATGGGTTCGCGCGAGTCAAGATCGGCAGAGAGGTGCTGGAACTTTGCGACGAGAGAGCTTTGGCTGCTTGCCCATCGGCGCCCGTCGATCTCGTGGTGGATCGGCTCGCATTGCGTGAAGGGGTGGAGAAGCGGCTTTGGGACTCTCTGGAAACGGCGGCGCGCTACGGCGGTCAGGTCGTCAAAATCGAAGCCCAATTAGCCCAAACGTTAATTGACGCGCCGCGGGAAATGCTCTTCAATCTGAAGCTTGCTTGCCTGCGCTGCGGCGCGACGCTGCCCGAGATCACGCCGGCACTTTTTTCGTTTAACAGTCCCCAGGGTGCCTGCCCGGCGTGTGGGGGCACGGGCGTTGTCCCGCAGCAAAGTAAGGGTGGGGATGGCGCCGGCGTAGACCAGCCATGCGAGTCGTGCGCGGGCACCCGGCTTAAGAAGGAAAGCCTCGCGGTCCAGCTCGGCAAGCGCAACATCGCCCAGGTAGCGGGGATGTCCGCGCGCGCGGCGCTGGAGTTTTTCCGAACCCTCGAGCTCGGCGCGACGGAAAGTGTCATTGGACGAAAAGTCCTGGGCGAAATTGTAAGCCGCCTTGGATTCCTCAATCAGGTCGGTCTCGACTACTTGGGTCTCGATCGCCGGTCGCTCACGCTGTCCGGCGGCGAAGCGCAAAGAGTCCGGTTGGCGGCGCAGATCGGCGCAAAACTTGCCGGCGTGCTTTATATTTTAGACGAGCCCAGTTTAGGTCTCCACCCCAGGGACAATGCGCAACTATTGGCGCTGCTCAAGCAACTACGCGATGCCGGCAACTCGGTGATCGTCGTGGAACATGAGCGGGAAACGATTCTCGCGGCGGATCATGTGATCGACATGGGGCCGGGCGCGGGCGTGCAAGGCGGCATGGTGGTGGCGCAAGGCACGCCGGCAGAGCTGCTGCGGGATGAAGGCAGCCTGACCGGGCGCTATCTATCAGGCGCTATGGCGATTACCGCTCCCGGGCCGCGGCGCCGCGGCATGGGAAGTTTTCTCGTGATCAAAGGCGCGCGGGAACATAATCTTAAGAACATTACGGTTGAAATTCCCATCGGCGCGATGACCTGTGTAACCGGCGTTTCCGGCTCGGGCAAGAGCAGCCTGATCATCGATATTCTCTACAACAGCGCGGCGCGGCGCTTTTACCGCGCCCAGGTGAAGTCCGGCGCTTGTGACGACATCACGGGCTGGGAGCAATTCGACCGGGTGATTGGCATCGACCAAACACCCATCGGGCGCACGCCGCGTTCCAACCCCGCCACTTATACCGGAATATTCGATCATTTGCGCGGCCTCTTCGCCCAACTACCGGAAGCGCGCCTGCGTGGTTACAAAGCGCAACGGTTTTCATTCAACGCCAAAGGCGGCCGCTGCGAAGCTTGCGCGGGCGATGGTGTCATCAGAGTCGATATGTATTTTTTGCCGGAAGTGTCGGTGACCTGCGAGGTTTGCAAAGGCAAGCGTTACAATCGCGAGACCCTCAACGTGAAGTACAAAGGGTTGAGTATTGCCGATGCCTTGGATTTGACGGTCAACCAAGCCGCCGAGCTGTTTAGCGCTATCCCAGGAATCTTCGACCGACTGCGCCTGCTCAGAGAAGTCGGCCTCGGCTACTTAACGCTGGGTCAGCCGGCGACATCGCTCTCCGGCGGTGAGGCGCAGCGGGTCAAACTGGCGCGCGAACTGGCGCGCCGATCAATGGGCCGCTCGCTCTATATCCTCGACGAGCCCACCAGCGGTCTACATTTCGACGACGTCAAAAAATTACTTGAAGTGCTGCACCGTTTGACCGATGAAGGCAACACGATGGTCATCGTTGAGCATGACCTTGACGTGATCAGAATAGCTGATTACGTCATCGATCTGGGTCCCGAGGGCGGAGAGAAGGGCGGGTACCTGGTAGCCCAGGGGTTTCCCGAGCAGATCATCCAAACTCCGGGCTCGTTTACCGGCGAATATTTGAAACAAGCCATAGACCGAACTTAGGAGGGTGGTGCCTGCGCTCATTAAGATCATAATTTGTTTCAGAATTTCAATCGGTTATGAATGGTCGGTGACTGTTGACTCGCTCTCTGCGGTTGGTTAAAGTTATATCAGACTAAATTAGTCGGACATTTAACTTGGCTACGATTAAAGCACGATAAACTGCATAATTATGGCGGTCAAAACTCCAATTTACATGGATAATCACGCCACCACGGCGGTGGATCCCAGGGTACTGGACGCCATGCTGCCCTATTTCACCGAGAAGTTCGGCAACGCCGCGAGCCGAAGTCATCCATTCGGCTGGGAGAGCGAAGCCGCTGTGGATACGGCGCGGGAGCAAGTCGCAAAGCTGATTCATGCCAGGTCGCCGCGCGAGATCGTTTTCACGAGCGGCGCCACCGAGTCGGATAATCTTGCCGTCAAAGGGGTAGCGGACGCGTACAAAGACAAAGGCAATCACATCATCACCTGCGTGACCGAGCATAAGGCGGTGCTGGACAGTTGCAAAGCGCTTGAGAAACACGGTTATCAGGTAACCTATTTGCCGGTGGACGGCGACGGTTTGATCGACCTCAGGCGACTGCGCGAAGCGATCACGGCCAGGACGATCCTGATTTCGCTCATGGCCGCCAACAATGAGATCGGCACCATCGAGCCGGTGCAAGAAATCGGTCGCATCGCCAAGGAGAAGGGTGTGCTGTTTCACAGCGACGCGACGCAGGCCGTGGGCAAGATACCGGTCCACGTCGAGGATATGGGGATCGATTTGCTGTCGCTTACGGCGCACAAAATGTACGGGCCCAAGGGCGCCGGCGCGCTCTATGTGCGGGCGAGCCAGCCGCGCGTGAAGCTGACCCCGATCATCGACGGCGGCGGCCATGAGCGGGGCATGAGATCGGGCACGCTCAACGTTGCGGGCATCGTCGGCTTGGGCGCGGCCTGCGCCATCGCGCAGAAAGAGATGGCCGCGGAATCCGAGCGGCTTATCGCTTTGCGCGAGCGGCTCAAGAACGGCATTCTCGGCGAGCTCGACGAGGTGAGTGTTAATGGTCACCCGGCACAGCGTCTGCCAGGCAATATGAACATGAGCTTTGCTTTTGTCGAAGGCGAGTCGCTCTTGATGGCGCTCAAGGAGATCGCAGTTTCCACCGGCTCGGCCTGCACATCGGCGAGCTTGGAGCCGTCCTACGTGCTGCGCGCCATAGGCGTCCCGGATGAATTGGCCCACACCTCCATCCGATTCGGCTTGGGTCGTTTCAACACCGCGGAAGAAGTCGACTTTGCGATCGGGCGCGTGGCGGAGGAAGTCAAGCGACTGCGCGAGATATCGCCGCTTTACAAGGCGCGTAAGGCCAGGGCACAGCGGCGATCGCAGGCGAACGGAAAAGCCTGGGAAGAGGCGTTGTAATTCTTTGTCAGGCGGGAGAGGTAACTTATGGCATTGGGAGTGACAGTGACGGAACGCGCGGCGGCGCGCATCAAGGAACTGATTGCCGCGGAAAACCGTGATGGGCAGGGTTTGCGAGTGAAAGTCGTCGGCGGCGGTTGCTCCGGGTTGCAATATAAGGTCGATTTCGATCAGCCGAAAGGCACCGATAAGATTTTCGAGAAGGACGGAGCAAGAGTTTTCGTCGACCTGAAGAGTCTGCTTTATTTGGGCGGCACCGAGCTTGATTACAAGGACGAGCTGATGCAGTCGGGATTCGTGTTTCAAAATCCCAACGTCAAAAAATCCTGTGGCTGCGGCGCATCGTTCACGGTGTGACGCCTTCGGCGCGGTTCAAAGTTCAATGTTCAACGTCCCCGTGTCCCCACCTTGAACTTTGAACCAAATTTTAAAGGCGGTTACGTTCGGCGCAACGTTTTTCCGCGAATGGTCCCATAGTGGAGATTTAAAAGATGGCACGAGTTGAAAATAGCGTGGAAGATCTGACCCAGCGTGAATACAAGTACGGTTTCGTTACCGATATCGAGACCGATACCGTTCCGCCGGGGCTGAACGAGGACATAGTCCGGCTCATTTCGGCAAAGAAAAACGAGCCGGAGTTCATGCTCGAATGGCGGCTCAAGGCCTATCGCCACTGGGCCAAGCTGGAAAAGTCCCAGGCCGAACCGAAGTGGGCCAATATCCATTATCCGCCCATCGACTATCAGGCGAGCAGTTACTATTCGGCGCCGAAAAGTAAAACGGACGGGCCCAAGAGTCTGGAAGAAGTCGACCCGGAATTGCTCAAGACCTACGCGAAGCTCGGTATTCCTCTGCTCGAGCAGGAGCGGCTCGCAGGGGTTGCCGTCGACGCGGTGTTCGACAGCGTTTCGGTGGCGACGACGTTCAAGGGAAAACTGGCCGAGTTGGGCGTGATCTTCGGTTCATTTTCCGAAGCGGTCAAGGAGCATCCCGAACTGGTGCAAAAATATCTCGGTTCCGTGGTGCCGTATACGGACAACTTTTTTGCCTCGCTGAACTCCGCCGTGTTTAGCGACGGCTCGTTTTGCTACATCCCCAAGGGCGTGCGCTGCCCGATGGAACTATCGACCTATTTTCGCATCAACGCCGCCGAGACCGGCCAGTTCGAGCGCACGCTCATCATCGCCGACGAAGGCAGCTACGTAAGCTATCTCGAGGGCTGCACGGCGCCGATGCGTGACAAAAACCAACTGCACGCCGCCGTGGTGGAGCTCATCGCCCACGACGACGCGCAGATCAAGTATTCTACCGTGCAGAACTGGTATCCAGGCGACGCTGAGGGGCGGGGCGGGATTTATAACTTCGTCACCAAGCGCGGCAAATGTGCCGGCAAACGCTCGAAGATTTCGTGGACCCAGGTGGAAACCGGCTCGGCCATCACCTGGAAGTATCCGAGCTGCATCTTGCAGGGCGACGATACCGTCGGCGAATTCTACTCGGTGGCGCTGACCAACAATTACCAGCAGGCGGACACCGGCACCAAGATGATTCATATGGGCAAGAACAGCCGCAGCACGATCATCTCCAAGGGTATTTCCGCCGGCCACGGGCAAAATACTTACCGCGGCCTGGTGAAAATCATGAAGGGCGCCGACGGCGCGCGCAACTATTCGCAGTGCGACTCTTTGCTCATGGGCGACAAGTGCGGCGCGCACACATTTCCGTATCTGGAAGTTCTGAACAGCACCGCCCAGGTGGAACATGAGGCATCGACGTCGAAGATCGGAGAGGACCAACTCTTTTATTGCCGCCAACGCGGTCTTTCCACGGAGGACGCGGTCAATATGATCGTCAACGGCTTCTGCAAACAGGTTTTCAAGGAGCTGCCGATGGAGTTCGCCGTGGAGGCGCAAAAACTTCTCAGCGTCAGTCTCGAAGGGAGCGTCGGATAACCCATAGCGATCAGCTTTCAGCGGTCAACTTGCGCAGTGGGGCGATGATCTTTGCAGCGAAAGAGCTCGATAATGAATTCAGAAATCTATTTCGATAATAACGCGACGACGCTGGTTTTGCCGGAAGTGTTCGAAGCGATGCGACCGTTTCTCAGCGAGCTTTACGGCAATCCGTCGAGCATCCACCGCTTCGGCAGCCAAGTGGGCCAGAAAATCAGCGAGGCCCGCGCCCAGGTTGCGGCGCTTATCGGCGCGGCCGATCCGGTGGAAGTGATTTTTACCAGCTGCGGGACCGAAGGCGACAACGCCGCCATCCACGCCATGTTGGAGGCGCGCCCGGACAAGCGCCACATCGTGACCACCAAGGTGGAACATCCGGCGGTGTACGGCCTGTGCCAGCACTTGGAGAAAAAAGGCTATCGCGTCACGTGGCTCGGTGTGAATGAAGAGGGCGGCCTGAATCTGGACGAGCTGCGCGATTCATTGAGCGACGACACCGCGCTGGTTTCGGTGATGCACGCCAACAACGAGACCGGCGTGATCTTTCCCATCGAGGAGATCGGCGCGATCGTCAAGGCCAAGGGCATTCCCTTTCATGTCGATGCGGTGCAGACGGCGGGCAAACTTCCGCTCAGAGTAAAAGAGCTTCCCGTTGACCTGTTGACGATCTCCGGCCACAAGTTTCATGGCCCCAAAGGCGTTGGCGCGCTCTACGCGCAGCGCAAGATCTCTTTTTCGCCTTTCTTGATCGGCGGCCACCAGGAACGAAACCGCCGTGGCGGGACGGAAAACGTCGCGGGTATCGTCGGCATGGGCAAAGCGGCGGAGCAGGCATTGGCGCACCTTGGCGGATATGACACACGAGTTCGGGCATTGCGGGACCAACTGGAAACGGCGCTCTCGGAGTTGTTTCCTGATTCCCGTATCAACGGTGGCGCGAATCGCTTGGCGAACACTACCAACGTAAGCTTCCGGTATTTAGAAGGCGAAGCGGTTTTGGTTCTCCTGGATCAATTTGGCATCTGCGCGTCAACCGGTTCCGCTTGCACCGCGGGCTCATCAGAGCCGTCCCATGTGCTTCGGGCGATGGCCGTGCCGCCTGACTGGCTGCAAGGGGCCGTGCGCTTCAGCCTGAGCAGTTTCAACAGCGCCGATGAAGTGAGTTTCGTGTGCGCGAAATTGCCGGCGATTGTCCAGAGATTGCAGGGGCTGTCTGCTTTAGGCAAGTTGGGCGGCCAGCAAATAGCCGGCGCCGACGCCGGTTTGAGGGGGTGACGCGGTGGGGCTGATGCAGATATCGCGCAGAGTTGACTACGGCCTGCGCGCGGTAATTTATCTTGCCGGCCGATATCCGGACGAATGCTGCTCCAGCGCTGAAATAGCGAAGCGCCAGGGAGTGCCGCGAAAGTTTTTGGAAAAGATTTTTCAGGACCTCCTGCGCAAAGGGCTGATCAAGTCGAAGAGAGGTTCATGCGGCGGATACGCGCTGGCCCGCCCGCCCGAATCGATTACTTTTTATCAGGTCATCGAAGCGATAGAGGGCCCGATTGCCGTAAATGCCTGCATGGACCAACACCCGAGCTGCGACCAATTGCCGCGCTGCACAATGATCGGAGTGTGGGCCGAGGTGCAACGCAAAGTCACCGATATATTTACGCAAACAACCATTGCCGACCTTCGGCCGGTGCCCCGCCACGAAGTGATTGCCGCTTCCCTTACGAACGCCGCTTGATTCGGTTTGAAATTTGCTTTCTTAGGATGTGCATCTTGGTGATGCCAAACTGGAGGGTAATTTCATGGCTTTCGAGACAGGTTTGACTACGGGTGAGCGGCATGCGTCGTTGTTCCAGCCGGACACCGTGATGCCGCACCAGTATCTGGAGACATTTCGGCGCCTGACCCAACTGCAACCGGAAAAGAGGCTGATGCTCGCCGTTCTGGAGGACGGCGTCGCCTGCTTCCAGAAGTATGCAACGGCGCGGGATGGCAGGGGCAAAAGAATCTTCCAGGAGACCGAAGAGTGGATTTTGGAAGAGCCAAGCGAAAAACTTTTTTGTTTCGCCAACGCCTGCGAGACCTTCGGTCTCGATACCGACTGGTTTCGCCAAGGCCTGATGCGTTGGAAGGCTGCTCATTTGGAGAGCTGCGCCACGGCGCGGGTGTTTTCACTCGTGCCTAGAATAGAGGAAGCAGGCGACCGCTGCACGGAAGCCGCAACAATAGCGCACGATCTACGCAAAGTAGCCAACCGATAAGACCACGGTCGATTATTCACGCTAAAGAGGCGGCGGATGACAACCATCATCCGCCGCCTCTTTTCTTTTGTCGTCCGCGCTTGCAAAGCGAGGCAATCGATTTCATAACTTAAAAATGGTTCGACCGACCAAGCGCTCACCCACTGGACGGTTTATTTACAGCTTTAGATACCGAATCGGCGAATACGCGCTCAGGAGTTTCATGGGGCTGCTGCCCCGGATCCCGTACCGGTGCAGCGCGTTTATTACGTCGCTGATGGCGCGTTTTACCTTCATGTTTTTATGGAAGTATCGAAGGCGCATGGAAGCAAACGTCGAGAAAGCGCTGGGACATCATATTGCCGATCCAAGGGAACGCAAACGGCTCGTGCGGCGCGCGTGGAATAACTTCGCCCTGGGCATGCTCGACACGATGGCCGTCATGCATATGTCAAAAGAGCGAATCGCCGCGAGCATCGGCATCGAAGGCGAGGAGCACCTGCAGCGCGCGCTGGCCAAAGGAAAGGGCGTCATCGCGTTGAGCGCCCACCTCGGCGCCTTCACGATGATCGGCGGGAGGCTTGCCGCGGTGGGCTATCCCTTTAGCATCGTCGTAAAACACCCAGCTGATGAAAGGATGGCGCGGATTATTAACAACTACCGAACGCAACTCGGGATCAGCACAATTTCGGCCAAGCCGCGCCAGGAAGCGGTGCGAGGAATTTTGCAAGCGCTGCGCCAGAACGGCATCGTCTTGGTCATCGCCGACGAGTTCAAGTCGGGCGGCGTAGAGATAAGTTTCATGGGTCAGAAAGCCGCCGCGCCGCGCGGACCCGCGTCGCTGGCGCTGCGCACGGGCGCCGCGACCTTGCCGATGTTCGCAGCGCGCGCCACTGATGGCTCAGTGGTGCTGCGAATCGGATCCGAAATCGAACTGGTTCGCCATGGCGACGTCGAAACGAGCATTGCGGAAACGACGCGGCTTTTCACCCACCACATCGAAGAGGCGGTCCGGCGGTTTCCCGACCAATGGAACTGGTTCGGCTTTCCGCGGTCTAATAGAGTATCCCGCGCCGAATATTTGCGCCGGCACCGGGAGGCCAAGAAAGCCGCCGCCGCGGCCGCACAAGAAAATAGCCACAAAGGCCGTAAAATACTCAGCCAGGACAGAAAAGAAGTTTAACCACAAAGGGCCTAAAAACGGAGGATTCACCACGAAGGCACGAAGGTCACGAAGAACGAAATCAAGAAAATTAACCACAAAGGGCACAAAGATCTCAAAGGGCGCGAAGCGCGCAAGATAAACTTTTTTGCGTTCTTTGCGGTTGAAAGTTCTTTTGGCCCATCTTTAATTCTCCCCCGCCAGCGGGAGAGAAAAAACTTTTGTGACCTTTGTGCTCTTTGTGGTTAGATCTCTTTTTTCGTGGGGCTAAATTTTTGAGTCGAAGCCTGGATTCAAAATATGCCTTTTCTCGGTGGCTTCGAGGTAGCGCATGAAGCGGTATTTGTTCTCGATCTCATCGAGTTTTAGGGGGGGCAGATCCTTCGGTTGCCCCGGCTCCACTTTGACCGCGATCAGCGTCAGCTCGTTTTGCTGCCAAGCTTGAACGAAGGCGGCGCCGAATTCTTCCGGGGTCTCAACCCATAATGCATGCTTGTAGCCCGCGCCGCGCGCCAGCGCCACTGCGTCGGCCATTCGCGATGCCGTCGCCGTGCCGCCGGAGGCCTCGTACACTTCGTTGTCGAACAAGAGGTGGATGAGATTGCCGGGATTTTGCAACGCGATGGTAGGGAGACCACATAGATTCATAAGAAACGCGCCGTCGCCGTCGATGGCGATCACTTTGCGCCGCGGCAGGGCGACGGCGAGTCCGGCGGCGATCGAAGAAACGAGACCAAGAGTGCGCGTTTTGAGATTGCCATCGCTGGGTCTTACGGCCCACCACTCGCGCGCGCCCCAGCCGGTACAAACCGCCAGCGCGTCACCGGCGTCTGCCGCGATGGCCTTCAAGTAATCGTAGCGCTGCATCAGCTGACTCCGAGAACGCTCCGGGTTAGCAGCACCGCCACCGGCCTTTTAGAATCTTCGGCCAGGATTTGGGCGCCGCAGAGGGTCTCGTCTATTTCTTCGCGCCGGCGCAGTATGTAATAACGAATTCCCATCCCCTGAAGCACGGGTTCGGTGACGGCCCCCAGCGTCGTAAAGCCGCGGTCGCCGATGTCGCCGGCGTAATAGATCAGCAGCAGCGCGGGGATCTGAAACTGCATCGAAGTCGTGGTGAGCGCGTTGCAGCTGTTAAGAAAACCCGCGTTCTGCATGATCAGCGCCGTGCGTTTGCCCGCGAGATAGGCGCCGGCGCAGATGCCTATGCCTTCTTCTTCACGGCACAGCGGCACATGTTTGAAACCCGGGTCTTTTTCTACCGCCCGAATGAGCTCCAGCATTTTTTCATCCGGGAGCGTCGCCACAAAGTCGATGCCCGCCTTTTTTAGGCCGGTGACGATGGCGGCGGCGGAAGCTTTGGGGGCGTCGGTTTCCATTAGTATCTTGAATGGGCAAATAGCGTAGTCGCTCCGGCGCGGCGGGAAAAGCATAAAAGCGCCGCGGCGGCCAAACTTCTGTGCACCGCATAGCGTGAATGAAGCGGCGCTGTCAAGCTCTTATCAAGGACAGCACGAACCCGGTGATTCACCCCCTTGACACTGGGCGTTGAGATTCTGTAGTGATCAAAATAGGCATGGAAAAGGACGTCAAAGTCAGCAAACATCACATCTGGGCCAGCGTGGAAGACCGCCACGTTTACCTGGGCGTGACCAACTATCTTCAGAGGGAACTGGGTACCGTGATTTCGGTGGAGTTGCCCGACGTCCGCGACAAGATCGAAGAGGGTGAGGCGTTCGCTGAAATTGAGTCGGTTTCCACCGTCCATGAACTCATCGCGCCGGTGTCCGGCACGGTGCTCGCCGTCAATCCGCACCTCGAAGAACATCCGGCCATCGTCAACGAGGCTCCTCACAGTGACGGCTGGCTCATCGAGGTGCGCGTTGAGGACGAATCCGAACTCGATGCGCTGATGGATATGGATGAATACTATCATTTCGTTTTCAAGGACAAAGAGTAATCCCGGCTCTCCAGGCGCGGCGTTAGTCGTTCTTCTGGCAAATTTGTTCCTTGGTGTTCCACCGGCGGCGCCGTCCGGGGCAGCAGATGACGCGGCGGCCTTCGCCCGCGCGCGCCGACAAATGGTCGAGCGCGATCTCAGCGGGCGCGGCATCAAAGATGAGCGCGTGCTGGCGGCGATGAACGCTATTCCGCGCCACCTGTTTGTGCCGGAGCCTGCGCGCGCCTCTGCCTATGATGACCGGGCGCTGCCCATCGGTGACGGGCAGACCATTTCCCAGCCCTACATCGTCGCATTTATGTCCGAGCTGTTGGAGCTGAAGGGCGGCGAGAGGGTGCTGGAGATCGGCACCGGCTCGGGTTATCAAACGGCGGTCCTGGCCCGACTGGCCGCTCACGTATTTTCTATTGAAATTATTCCGGCGCTCGGCGCCCGCGCCCTGGAGCTACTTGAACGGCTTGGTTTCGTCAATATCGAAATCAAGATCGGCGACGGTTTTTTCGGCTGGGAAGAGAAAGCGCCGTTCGACGCGATTTTATTAACCGCGGCGTCGCCGCGCATCCCGGAACCGCTCTGGCGCCAACTGCGGGAAGGCGGGCGTCTCATCCTGCCGCAAGGTGAAGAAGGAAAGACCCAGAAGCTGATGCGCTACCGCAAGAGCGCCGGCAAACCGGCGGCGGAGGAGATTACCGGGGTGATTTTTGTGCCGTTGACGGGCGAGATTCGGAAGCGGGGACGCTAGGAACGCGCGATTTGTTGCCCTCCGGCTGGGACGATCGAAAACGGTAAATAATCTCGCCGGGATGGACCAGGTTCAATTCCTCCCGGGCAACTTTCTCCAGATAAAAGTTATCAGTGCGCAAGCGGCTAATTTTTTCGCGGAGCGCTTCATTGTCCTTTTGCAGCCGATAGTTCTGCTCGTCTAGTTTGGCCTTTTCCCCCTGAAGCCGCCAGAGATGGATGGCGCCGCGCTCACCCACCACGGCATGGAATAAGAGCAAAATAATCAACGACGCCCAGCCGTAGAGCGCCCATTTATGCGATAGCCGCGGTCTAAAGTTCATGAAATTCGGCTCGTCGAATAGAAAAACCAACTCTTTTATGCTCTTTTGCTTAGAAAGAACAATTATCGGAGGTTGGCGATGAAAATACAACGGGTGCATGCCCGCGAAGTTCTCGATTCCCGAGGGCAGCCCACGGTGGAAGTCGAAGTGACGCTGAAAAACGGCGTCGTGGGAAGGGCGACGGTGCCTTCCGGCGCCTCCACCGGCGCGCACGAAGCGGTGGAACTGCGCGACGGCGGCAAGCGCTTTTTGGGCAAGGGGGTTACCCGCGCGCTTAAACACGTCGATGAAAAAATCGCGCCGCGCCTGCGCGGCAAGGACGCCAGAGACCAGGCGGCGATCGATCAAATCATGCTTGATCTCGACGGCTCGGCGAACAAGGGCAAGCTCGGCGCCAATGCGATCCTGGGCGTTTCCCTGGCGGTGGCCCACGCGCAAGCGAGGGCTCAAGGATTGTCGCTCTACCGGTATCTGGGTGGCGCACAGGCCAAGACATTGCCCGTGCCGATGCTTAACGTTTTAAACGGCGGCGCCCATGCGGATAACAACGTCGATGTTCAGGAATTCATGATCGTTCCCCACGGGATGAAAAGTTATAAAGAAGCGCTGCGGGCCGCGGCGGAGATTTTTCAGACGCTCAAAAAAATACTCCATGACCGTTCACTTTCCACCAGCGTCGGCGACGAGGGCGGCTTTGCGCCGCGGGTGTCAAGTAACGCCGCCGCCATCGAGTTGCTCCTCGAGGCGATCGCTCAGGCGGGCTATAAGGCAGGGACGCAGGTGGCGCTGGCGTTGGATGTGGCATCGAGCGAGTTCTTCGAAGATGGACAATACGTCTTCAAGAAATCCGACGGACGCGCGCGGAGTCGCGACGATATGGTGCGCCTTTACGAAGACTGGCTGCGCCAGTATCCGATCATCTCCATCGAGGACGGCTGCGCCGAAGATGACTGGGAAGGCTGGAAAATGCTAACCCGAGCA
>DASWHT010000360.1:0-8145 GCA_036398075.1 Binatia bacterium
CACACCGGTGCGAAAGCTCATCCACACGATGGTGATGAGCAAGCCGATGATGGCAACCACCACAACGCCCGCGACCGCTAAGATCGATACCTGCGACCAGTTGATCTGCGAGGGCCTTGGCCGCCAAATTTGCGCGTGTTCAGTGACGCTCATGGGTGATTTTTTAAACGGAGCAAGGCGTTCATTTCATTGGAGTAATGGAGTATTGGAATAATGGAGTGCTGGATTCCGATACCAACATTCCAACCCTCCAGCACTCCATTACTCCAATCATGCTTTTTATCGTTTCAGCAGCTTGGTCAGCTCTTCATTGAGTTTGAAGCCACCGCCTTTCAGATAGAAGCGGCAATATTGATTTTCATAAAGTTGCCCATTATTACACTCCGCTGGTGGCGGCGAGCTCGTCCGGCAGAAACCAATTCTTCAATGGCCGGCCTTCGGATAAAGCGCGCAGCTCGCGCAGCCAAATTTTCCTCATGAGGATGATCGCCGTATCGGACCGCCCCAAGCGCTCGGTACCGCGCTCGGGAATCGCCCCTTGCCCTTCCTGAGCGACGTGGTCTTGAATGTTCACGATGTCGGGCCGATCCTCTATGTCGTGAATGCTCAGCTTCCCTGCCAGCACCCGATCGGCCATCTCCCTCGCGCTGGGAAGCGTCGCCAAAGCAGCCCGCCGTTGCCGGCGTTGATCTCGATAGCGCTCTACCGCAGCGCCCGTGATGTGCACCAGGCTGATGTTGAAGCTCGCGTGACTTACATCGTCGATGGGCACTCGCCATGCAAAGGCATCGCGCCACATTTCCGCCGATTCGTCGGGCGAGCCTTTGATGTAGAGGACGTTGGGCATGAGGTAATGGTTCATCCGGGCGATGCCGTTGGCGCGCGTGCCGTACATCGCCACGCCATAATCGGTTTCTTCGGCGGTGATCTTGGGAATATCCCAGTTGAGGCCGAACTTGGTGAAATTGGACTTGGCGTGGGTGAACGGGACATGGGCCTGGTCTACGCCATTTTCCAATGTGTTGAAGTAATTGCATTGGCGCGAGTAACTGCTCACATCCCGAACCCCTTCGGCCTCCAGTTGCGGATAGCGCCGAAACGGCGCCGCTTCCCC
Organism: Binatia bacterium; assembly: GCA_036398075.1. Lineage (GTDB taxonomy): Bacteria > Desulfobacterota > Binatia > UBA9968 > UBA9968 > DATACQ01. Next base: position 1,115 of record DASWHT010000360.1, read on the forward strand.
TTCGCCGAAATATGCGAATACGAGGCCCAGGTATTCCCGCGTCGGATAGCTGCGAATTTTTACCTTCGCCGCAAAGCTTTCCCCTTCCGCGGGCTGTTCGACGCACTGTCCGGTGCCGTCATATTTCCAACCATGATAGAAACAGCGAATACATTCGCCTTCCACCCGACCGATGGAAAGCTGCGTGCCGCGATGGGCGCAGCGGAAGTCGACGACATAGGGCGCGCCGCTCGCACCGCGATAAAGCGTAAAGTCTTCACCCATGATGCGAATCGGCATCGCCCGTCCGGCTTTGAGTCTTTCGGCCACATAAACCGGTTGCCAGAACCGGCGCAGATACCGTCCCGCTATTGTGCCCGGGCCGGTGTGGACGAAATTTATTTCGTCCATGGGATGATCGGCGCGCGCCATCTTCAAACGATTCCTTTATATTTGCTCGCGGCGGCTTATTTGAGCAGTATCTTGGTCAGCTCATCTTCGAAGGCCGGGTCGTCTCTCTGAAACAGTTCGGCCAGCTCTCCAGGGTCCTGAAGCTTGAGCTTGTTGCTGGCCACATATTTTGCCATCAGTGTGCCGTCGACGAGATACGACGAGCGCCAATCGTATTTCTCCAGAACCCCCTGGGCTTCTCGGGTGGTCATATAGGCGATGAACAATTTTGCGGAATTGGGATGGGCCGAATTGCGCGGCACCGCGAGTTGATAGTAGGAAGAGGTCGCCGGCGAAGAGCCGGGCAACCCAACAAGCGGCGCTCCCTTGGCTTGCCACTTCCACATCGCCTCCAGGGCGCCGCCGGTGCTCGCCATGATCGGAAACTCGCCGCTGACGATGCGCTCCTCTTCACCCTGGCGCAACCGCCCGCCGACTAGCGGCTTGAGCTTGCGCGCGTAGTCCAGCACCTTCTCCTTACCCCAGTTTGACGACACGCGAATCAACCAGTGGATGTAAGAGGGAATCGCCATTTTTCCGGCCCAAGTCCGGCTCAACACCGGATCGATGAGGTCTTCGTAACTCTTCGGCGCCTTGTCTTTGGGAATCGAATTGGAATTGTAAATGATGCCGTGAAACGAGGCATAGACCAGCAACGTCTCGTGGGGAATAATTTCCATATCCTTGATCACCCAGGGGAAAGTGCCCGACCAGTCGACCTTCTGTAACGCTTTTTCCCGGTGCATATCGCTCATAGTGCCGTCCGATCCGAGATACAAGTCCGTCGACGATTTCGCGCCTGACTTCAGCTCGGTCAAAACCCGCGCCGCCACCTGCGGAAAACTCGGCCCGGGAGCGAGGTTGAGCTTGTGTTTGAGTCCGAATCTCTTGTTGAACCCCGCTTCCAAATCGGCAAAACCTTTCTTGCCGCCGAAGGTTGAAGCGCTCGCGACCAGGGTGACTTCGCCTTCTTTCTTGGCGCCGGCGACGAGTTGTTCGAGGTTCTCTTGCGCCGCGGCCTGATATGCGCCCGCGAGAAACATCAGCAAGCATGCGCCGACCACCGTGATGGTTCTAAGCATTGGCTTCCTCCCTTGAGAATTCGAGGATAGAAGATAGAGAATAGAGGATTGCGATTCTCAATCATCCATCCTCCGTCCTCGATCTTCAGTTTGCTATCCTCCATCATCCATCCTCGACTATCTTCTTTTCAAACCAGCGCCTCAACCGCGTCGCGGCTCGAATCGAAAGTAATCGGTTGGCTCGCGCCCGCGGTTCTGAGCACACCGATGGGATCTTTACCTTGAGCCACCGTATCGATGGCGTCTCGGATCATCTTGCGCAGCATGAGAATTCCCGCATCTGACGATGCCAGATGTTCCTGGGTCCGGTCCGCGATCGCACCCTGGGACTCTTGCGCGACCCGGTCTTGCTCGCGGTTGGGGATATTCCACCAGCCGTCCGGCACACGTTCGTATACCCCCGGCTGGTCTTTTTTGAATCCTTCGGTTCTTAGCGGCACCGGCCGGGTCGGCTGGCCGTCTTTATGCGGATAAAAGTCGATCCAAAATGTATTCGTCGTGGTATCGTCCGCCGGCACGCGAAAACGCATCACCTGGCGCGGCTGTTCACCGACCCGGGCCGCCGAGTGGCGCACATGAGAGGGAAATACGAAATGGGAGATTCTCGGCCTCGATACGCCTTCGACCCAGGTGGTTTCTCTGATGCCAACAGGGGTCGGCTCCCATTTGATCTCCGGCCGCTTCATCGCCATGTTCGGATAACCGGCGGCATGGAGCGCTATTGAATGGCCGCCATCCGCGGAATTCTCGGCGCGCTGCAGCCAGTTACAGAACTCCTCACCGCCGCCGACTACGCGGCAGCCGTCGCCTCGAACTAACAAGTCGTAGCCTGGCAACAGGGGCGCAGGTTCCGGGCCGATGTAGGCGAAGACGAGACCGCCTGCATCCTGGGCGTGAAACGCCGGATGCTGAATCCGCTCTTTGAACGTGCTGTCTTCCGGCTCGGCGGGCTGCTCCAAACATTTGCCGCGCCTGTCGTAGAGCCAGCCGTGGTAACAGCACCTGATACCCTTATCTTCGACGCGCCCGAACTCGAGTGACGTCCCGCGATGAGAACAGTGGAGTTCGAGCGCGCCTAGGTTGCCGCCGCCATCGCGGAACAGCACAAAGTCTTCACCCAATAACCTTACTTTAGTCGGCGCGCCCTTCGGCTGCACGGCTTCGGTAAACGCCACCGGCCACCAATAGCGCCGGAGCATCTCCCCCGCCGGTGTGCCGCGCCCGACGCGGGTCATCAGTTCGTTTTCTTCTTTGGACAACATGATTTCCTCTTTGAAATCAGTTCAAGGTTCAATGTTCCGGGTTCAACGTTTTAGCCGGATTTGAAACCTTGAACTTTGAACGTTGAACTTTGAACCACTCTTTTCATTGCTTCAACATTTTCGTCAATTCTTGTTTGAACTCCAAACCGCTGTCCTCACCTTTTAGATAAAAAGCGATGGAGTCCTTGGCTTCCTGAAGCTTGACCGGATTTTCGCGCAGATACTTCGCCATTCTTGTGCCTTCCACCAGGTGCGAAGAACGGAAGTCGAGCTTGTCGAGAATCCCCTGCGCTTCCTTGGAAGCCATGAAGGCGACGAACAACTTCGCCAGGTTGGGATGGGCCGAATTCTTCGGCACGCCCAGTTGAAAATAGGACGGCAGCACCGGTGTCGAGCCCATTACCGCGACCAGCGGCGCGCCCTTGGCCTGCCATTGCCACATCTGTTCGACCGCGCCGCCCATGTTGGCGGCGATGGGAAACTCGCCGCTCACCACCCGTTCTTCCTCGCTGTAACGCAGCCGCCCGCCGCTCAAAGCCACCAGCTTGCGGGTAAAATCTTTGACCTTATCTTCGCTCCAGATCATCGACAGCTCGACGAGCCAGGAGACGTACGGAGGAATCGCCAACTTTCCGGCCCAGGTCGGGCTCAGTTTCGGGTCCACCAGATCTTCGTAAGTCTTTGGCGCCTTCTCTTTGGCAATCAGTTTGGAATTATAAATAGTGCCGCGCAGCGAGGTGAAGATCAGCAGTCCCTCTTTGGGAAAGATCTCCATCGGCTTGGTAATCCAGGGGAAAACGCCGGACCAATCGATCGGCTGCAACGCTTTTTCTTTGTGCAGCAAAGAAAAGTGCGATTGGGAGCCGTGGTACATATCGGTGGACGCCCTGGCGCCGCTTTTTTGTTCCGTGATCACTCGCGCGGCCATCGCGTTCATCTCCGGACCCGCGGCGAAACGGATTCTTGCATTCAAGCCAAATCGCTTGTTGAACGCCGCCTCCAACGCCGCCAGCGTCTTCGCGCCGCCAAAGGTCTGCGCGCCGGCGATGAAAGTCAGCTCGGATTCCTTCTTCGCCCCAGCGATCAGTTGTTCCAGGGTTTCGGCGGCGAGCAATCGTGCGTAAGCGACCAGCATAATAGAGAGAGCTAAAATCAATTTGCTCGTCCGGGATTTCATTTGGTTCTCCTCGTCACGACCTCCTCGCCCTCCTTTGGAGGGAGAGGATAGAGGTGAGGGTGGTTTGCCCTCACCCTGGACCTCTCCCGCATGCGACCTTTGTGCCAATCTAAAGACCGCGTGCGGGAGAGGGAAAATGCTTGTTCATTCGTTGCAACGCACCGAGTTTTTATTCCAGCAGTTCCTCGTATGGCCGAAGACGAATCAGATCGTTTTTCGCCGGGTCGCGCACCACGCCGATGGGATCGCCGCCTTTTTTTACCGACTCGATGGATTCCTTATAGAGACGGCGCAAGAGAATCACCCCCCTGTCCGTATAGGCCAGATGCTCATTGCCGCGGTCGTAGAGCACCCCCTGGCTTTCCTGGGCGACGCGGTCCTGATCGCCGCGGGCGAACCAGCCGATCTCATCGTCCCACTTGTAAACCCCGTACTCGCTTTCGATGAGTCCCCTCTCCGATTCGTCTTTCATGATCTTTGCCACCGGTTTGCCATTGACCAGCGCGCCGAACTCCACCGTGAAGTGCATCGTATGGGTGTCGTCAATGGGCACGCGCCAGCGCATGACCTCGCCGGAGCTGCTGGCTTGGTGTTCGCCGGGATGGCCTTCCTCGACGTTGCCGGTCTTGTTTATGCTCGGCATCACGAAAAAATTAACATGGGCGTAGCGTTTACCGTCGGCGACGCGCCGCGTGTAAGTGTTGAGCACGCCGTATTCGAACGCTTGCGGGTTGATCTCGCCGTCGTCCCAGGTCGGCGTCGCCGCCGTGCGGTGCAGCCAGCGCAAATGGTTCTGATCCACGGAGTTCTCGATCATCTGAAAAAAATTGCAGTTCACCGTGCGCGCGCGCCGCGCCCGCGCGCCGTCTTCGCGCACCAGCACGTCCCAGTGCGGCAAAAGCGTCGCCGGCTCGGGGCCGAGATACGCGAAGATCACGCCGCCAAGCTCTTGAACCTTGTAGGCCGGATGACGCAGCCTTTGCCAAAACCTGTTGTCGGCCGGCTCGCCGGGCATTTCCAATATTTTGCCCTCGACGTCGTAGAGCCAGCCGTGATAGCAGCAGCGCAAGCCGCCGTCTTCGAGGTGGCCGAATTCGAGGGACGTGCCGCGGTGCGAGCAGCGCAGCTGCAAAAGACCGAGTCTGCCTTTATCGTCGCGGAACAACACCAGATCTTCGCCGAGTATCCGGCGGCGCAGGGGCCGATTCTTCAGCTCGGCGGCAAACGCAATCGGATGCCAGTAACGGCGCAGCATCTCGCCGGCCGGCGTACCCGGCCCGACGCGGGTGAAAAAATCGTTTTCTTCCTTGGACAGCATCGACGTAACCTCAAAATTTTGGATTTTGGTCTGCGGGGCCGCTTTTCGATTTTGGATTGCCGGATCCTTTAAACAAGGGATTCACGCTGCCCGCTCACGTACCCAGACTTGCCCGGGAAACCTAGATTCCCGCTTTCGCGGGAATGACGCCCCTCTCCGGCGCGGGCTTGAACCCATTCAAACGTCTTGAACGACTTGAACGTTTTGAACGATTTGAACGGCGCCGGCGTTAAACCAGCGCCCCGATCTCCTGCATGCTCGCGTCGAAGGCGATCTTTTTATTTTGCGCCGCGTCCCTGATGGTCCAGATCGGATCTTTCCCTTGGCCCACGGCGTCTATCGATTCCTTGATCATCGCGCGCAGCATGATGACGCCCTCGTCCGACGCGCCCAGATGCTCCTTGGTGCGGTCAAAGATCAAACCTTGGCTCTCTTGCGCCACGCGATCCTGATCGTTGGACGCGATACCCCACCAGCCGTCCTCGACGCGGTTGTAGACGCCCGGCTGGTCGTTTTCAAAACCCACGGTTTTGAGAACCAGCGGCTTGTCTCTTTCGCTCTCGCCGTAAGGATAGAATCGCAACCAAAAGGTTTTTGTGTTGATATCGTCCACGGGCACACGAAAGCGAATCGCGTGGTCCGGGATGCGCCCGATCCTCGCCGTGGTATGGCGCGTGTGCGAGGGAAAAATCCAGTGGGAATATTTCGGCTTGCTCACGCCCGGAACATGCATCGAAATTTTTGACCCGTAGGCGGTTCGCTCCCAGCCGATGACCGGCCGCTTCAAGGCCATGTGCGGATATTCGGGCGCGTGCAGCGCTACGAGATGAGTTTGGTCCACAGAATTTTCGGCGCGCTGCAGCCAGTTGCAATAGTCATGGCCGGCGCCGACATGGCGCTCGCCGTCTGCTCGAAGAAACAGATCGTAGTTTGGCAGCAGTGGCGCGGGTTCAGGACCCATGTAAGCAAAAATAAACCCGGCGATCTCCTGAGCCTGGTAAGCCGGCTGCTGCACGCGGTTTTTAAAACTACTGTCGGGCGGTTCCGCGGGCTGTTCGAGACATTGCCCTTGGATGTCGTAGAGCCAGCCGTGGTAGCAGCAGCGAATACCAATCTCTTCCACCCGGCCGAACTCTAATGACGTGCCGCGGTGCGAGCAGTTGAGCGCCAAGAGCCCGAGCCTGCCGCCGCCGTCGCGAAAGAGCACCAGATCTTCGCCGAGCAAGCGGACTTTGGCCGGCTGGCCATTTTTGCTGACCAACTCTGAAAAGCCCACCGGCCACCAATAACGCCGCAGCATTTCGCCGCCCGGCGTGCCGCGGCCCACGCGCGTCAATAATTCGTTTTCTTTTTTGGATAACATGGCAACTTCTCCAGGTTGGAGTGATGGAGTATTGGAGTGTTGGTATCCGAACCCAGTACTCCAACACTCCGTTACTCCATTACTCCCATTTCTCATTTCATTGTTTGAGGATCTTCGCCAGTTCAGCCTTGAACTGAAGTCCTTCGTCCGACTCGCCCTTGAGATAGTAGGCAATCGATTCCTTCGGCTCCTGCACCGTGACCCGGTTTTCGTGCAAATACTTGTGCATTATCGTCCCTTCCACCAGGTGGGAGCTGCGCGACTCGTGTTTTTGCAGAATCGCTTGTGCTTCCTTGGTGGCCATGAAGGCGACAAACAGCTTGGCGAGATTGGGATGGGCGACGTTTTTCGGCACGCTGAGTTGGAAATAGTCTGTATTGATGGGCGACGTTCCGGGCAC
>DASWHT010000361.1:0-4636 GCA_036398075.1 Binatia bacterium
ATTACTTAAAAGACGAATCGTCTCACGGTCTACGAAAAAACTTTATGATCTATGAGGTGCTTGGGGTCAAAAGTTCTTTCCAATTATCTCCTTGCCCCGAGGCCATGGCGAGATGGCCGCCGATCATCGTCGAGCCCGGCATGACACCGTGGTCAGGCCACGATGCATGATGCGGCGCATCGCGCGAATCGCCCGCCGCCTGCGGGCTGTGAATGAACTCGCGAATTTGCTCGGCGATGCTGACGCCCATGCCGACCATCGCGCCGCGGGTGCGAATAGACGGGATGACATCGTCGCCTTGCTCCAGCGCAAGGCAGCAGCCGATGGCGATGGCTTCCTGGCCCTTGCTCGGAAACGTTTGCGCGGAAATCTTCCCTTCATGCTCCCAGCGGATCAGTGCATCTTCGAAGCTTCGCGTGACGAGCATGTTGTGATAGAGACGCCATTCGAGGAGTGTCCGGCGCTCCTCGAATAGCTGGGGGTGCATTCGATCCATTCGCGATCTCCTTGTTACATTCTTCTCCTCTCCCTCTGGGAGAGACCCTCACCCTTCCCTCTCCCACTTCGTGGGCGAGGGTCTAACTTCGCTTCGCTTGTCAACGAGCATCTTCCCCCGCGACGGGGGAAGATTGAGATGGGGGTGTATAGTGCGCGACATCATCGGCGAAAACATCTACACCGGAAACACGATGCAGGATTGCGCGGCCACGGAAAAACCAACAAATCAGTCTGTGCAAAGTTCAACGTTCGAAGTTCAATGTTGGCGGGGTCAATTCTGACGAATAGGATGGCGCTCCAGATACTCCTGCAATGCGATCAGCGCGCCGTCGCCGTCCCAGAAAGTCATATGCTTGACGTCTGGCACCAGCGCAAGCTCGCACCCGGGCACTAACTCGCCAAGCTTGCGCGCCGTTCCGGCGGGCGTGCTGCCGCCGCGATTGACGTCATCGGCCGCGCCGCAAAGTATCAGAGTTGGCACTTTTACCTTGGGCGCGTTGCCGAGGGTGTCCCAGGTGCGGCGGGCGTCATAATGATATCGATGTTGTTCCGGACTGGTTTGCCGCTGCCATAAAGCGTCGGATAACGCCTTGACCGCTTCAGGGTGCGCATGAAAAAACCGTTCGTTGAACGCCATGTGGGTGTTTTCGACATGCCCGCGGATGAACCGCTCAAACCCATGGGCGCGGATTTCTTCTTCATCGGTATTGGTCGTTTGACGCGGGCCGCCGCTCGTCGTTTTCACGCCTGCACCGGCCGCCGCGATGGTCAGCGTGGCCACCAGGTCGGGGCGCTCAATCGCCAGCGCTTGCACGATCTGCCCCCCCAGTGCGAAACCCACGGCGTGACAGCGCGCGACTTTGAGATGCTCCAACAGCCCCGCGCAATCCTCGGCGAATTGCTCGATGGTGTAGCCATGATCCGGCTTGCCGCTGAAACCCGTGCCCCGGCAATCGAATACGATCGTCCGGTAACGTTTGGAAAGAAACGGCACGACGCCAACCTTCCAGGTATCGCACGGCCACCAGGACGGCGGCGCGAGCAACACCGGCTCGCCGTCACCTTGGCTTTCGTAGTAAATCTTTACATCGCCTAAATCCGCCGTCGGCATCTTTCACCTCACAACTAGTTTGTCCTACTATCCACTTCAATTTATGTCGCCTGCGCAAATCATTTGTTCAGGCGACCGGCGCTCCGCCGCCCCTGGGCGTATGCCATACGCCCCTACATCCGGATTTCCTCTTGGATTTATTCTCCTTCGCCGAATACCTCGCAGCTTGCTGCGAGGATGAAGGTGAGGAGAACCCTGCGTAGCCTTGGCGAAGGAGGGTGGAGGGGCTTCGGAGAATTTCGCAAAGATACCTCGGAGCTTTGCTCCGAGGAGCTTCATTCTGCGTTCTTTGCGTCCTTTGCGGCTGATCATCCGATTCCGTTGTAGGGGCGCCCGGCCGGTCGCCCCGCGCACGGCGGGCAAGACTGTAAATCTTGCTCAAACAATTTCGCTTGTAGCGTGAGAGGGGCTTTCCTCACAAGCGAAAAATCATCGACGCGCTCCAATCGGATGACGGACCAAGAAATCTTGCAGCGCGGTAAGCCCGCCGGTTCCATCCCAAAACGTCATATGCTTCACATTCGGAATCAAAAATAGTTCCGCGCCGGGCGTCAATTGCGCCAGACGCTTTGCGGTATCCACCGGCGTGCTGCCGCGCCGGCTCACATCGTCGTCGGCGCCGCAGAGAATCAGCGCCGGCACTTTGACCGCGGCCGCCTGCGCCAGCGTGTCCCAAGTGAGACGCGCATCCTCGTGGCGGCGAAACATTTCAGCCGTACTTTGTCCCGACCACACGGCGTTGGCCAGAGCGCTGACAACGTTGCCATGGTCGCGATAAAAGATCGAGTTGAACGCCATGGTGTCGTTTTCTATGTAAGCGCGGATGTAACGCTCAAACCCCATATCGCGAATTTCACGTTCCGTATCAGGCGACACAATCCTCGGGCCGCCGCTCAGCGTTCTGGCGCCCGGCCCCGAGGCGGCGATGGTGAGGGTTGCCACTAGATCCGGCCGAGCGATGGCCATCGCCTGAACAATTTGTCCGCCGAGCGCGAAACCCACCGCATGGCAGCGGGAGATGCCAAGCTCGGCCAGTAACCCGATGCAATCTCGAGCGAATTGAGGCACCGTGTAACCGCTGTTCGGCTTGCTGCTCCGGCCGGTTCCGCGGCAATCGAGGATGATGGTTTTAAAGCGCTTCGAGAGAAACGGCACGACGCCGACATTCCACGTGTCGGACGGCCACCAGGAAGCCGGCGCGAGCAATACCGGCTCGCCGCTGCCTCGTTCTTCATAATAAATTTCGATATCGCCTACATGCGCGGTTGGCACGGAAACCCTCGCAAGAAAGAGTTAAATCGAAACGATGTCCTTTTCACCCAAAGTTTTGATTCTGCTGCAAAACCCTAAGAATGCTTCGACAGGCTCAGCATGAACGGAAAAATCTTCAATGATTTCAACTGCTCTTCCGTTCGTCCTGAGGCTCTCGAAGGATGAACGGAGGGTTTTTCAGCAGAATCAAGTATTAATATCCTCTCGGGCTTTTCTCTCTTGACCGCTGCCTGTTGCCTATGCACGTTTCGCAATATACCCATACGCCAGATTGGTGCGGTCAGTTCCGGTGACCTCGTACTCTTTTTTTAGCCTCGCGAAGGCGTCATTCTTGAACGATCTCATCGCCGCTCGGATATCAAGATTGTAAAGGCGCGCGCTGTTATAGCCGAGGATCGCGCTTTTTACCAAGCCGTCGGCGGCGCCGAGCGGCCTGAAGCCATGTTGCTTCTGCATGTCTTGTGGGATTTCCAACCGGCGCAGCGCTTCAATTTGCCACTGCGGCGAGCCGTACCACAGAGAGTCGGTTCCCCATACGACATGGTCGGCGCCCATGCCGCGGATCAAGATGCCAATCATCGCAGCGGCAAGCCGAGGATGCGAGATGCATGTGCTCGCGAAGACCGCGCCGAGGTCGGCATAGACGTTATCAACGCCGAACTTCGCCGGAATCTCTGCTAGGTCGCTGACCCACGCGAGCCGCCCAGTCTTGGCAAACTCGGCTTCGGCGCTCACCGGATCGCCTTGGTGGCGGTAACTGGAGTGATAGATGGCAAAGGTAAGCTGCGGCCAGTCTCTGGCCGCCTTGCCGACGTCAGAGACGCCCGCATGATTCAACATGCGCGGAAACTTCTTGGCGGCACTCTCGGTGAAAAGTCCTTTGTGCACGCAAACGATCGGCACCCCCGACTTGGCCATTTTTTCATAAACCGGATAGGCGATTTTTTCGTCGTCCATGCGCCAGGGATGCTGGCTAGTCTCCAAGTTATTGACGTCGCCGATGGTATAACCCTTCCAGGAATCGGGGCTCAGCTCAGCAACCACCCGGTCCATTTCCTCCTGCCCGCCGGGCGCGCCAGGCGTGAACACCGCTTGGTACATCTGGCGCTTTGCCCCGGCCATTTTGTTGATTCGTTGGCGCGCCTCGAACTTCATACGGTTGGTGAGGAACCAATTTCCCGGCACGTCCGACGGCGCCCCGCTCAGCATGACCACTTTGGTATCGCTGTCCAGAAACATTTCCTTGACGTAGTTATTGAACTGGAGGTGCTCGAAGGTCTGCGGCTCCTTGGCGAGATCGGGATTCCAGCCCGCCTTGGCCGTGTTGTTTCTGAGGTTGACGAAACGGCGCAGCGGCGAATCCACCGGCGCGTCGGGGCGAAGAAAGTGCGTATGATCATCGAAGATGAACTGATGGGATAATTTTTTCGCCCTCTCGGCGGCCATTTCCGGGATCGCCGCCTCGGCTGCATCGACTTCGAAAAAGCGACCATAGACCTCGTTCATGGCGACGAAGGCTGCGGCCATGCCTGAGACGCTCTTGAGAAATTGCCGCCGGCTCACACCATGCCGCTCGCCCAAGCTCTCGCCCATGTCTTTGATGCGGGCTTCGAACTCGCGCTGTTTTCGACTCTGCCGGTTCGGCATGAACTCGCCATTGGAAACCTCTTGTGTCGGAATCGGCGAAGGAAAAGAAGCGTTCTCCGCGGCCAAAAGTTTTTGATAGTCCTCTTTGGATAATTGCTCGGACATAGG
>DASWHT010000362.1:0-20173 GCA_036398075.1 Binatia bacterium
CCGGCGATCCAAAAGTCGCGATTAGCGTCATCGACAACAGCCGCGGGAGAGGAAACGCCGCGGTGGCGGATCTGGATTTTTTGAGACGTATTTCGAATAAGTACACGCCCCAGGGGTTGCGAGCCAAACTCACGGCAGCGCTGGAGGATGCTTATGAAAAAGGCAAACGCGGCGAAAAAGGAGGCATCTCGGAAACCGTCTATCGAGCGTTTAAGGGAGCTTCCGTTGCAGGAGATCACTGATCTCTTGGCTCGGGGAATGGTAAAGACGCTCAACGCCGTTACCGGAAACAAGGGCAAACCGAAAAAGGCGAAGCGGCGCAAGGTTAGAAAAGATTCAACTCCCTAGACGTCGAGCAAAAAATTACATGGCCAGAAACGTATCCGGTTTTTCCAGCGGCAACAGGCAGTCGGTTGATCAATAAAAAACTAAGCTATTTCTCACCACGATGTCGCTCACGGTCGTGAGAAAATAACCGATGCTGACGTAGGCGTTGAAATCGAAGAAGGCCTTATTGATGCGCGAGAGATCATTCGGAGTCACGATTCGATGTTCCCAGAAAAGTATCGCCGACACGGCGGCGAAACCGAGCCAGTAGACAATTCCCATCTCCGCCGTTCCTCCCACGAGCGCCAGCGCGATGACCGCGCAAAAATGAAAAAAACTGGAAAGCCGAAGCGCTCCCGCCACACCGAAGCGGACGGGAATTGAGTAGAGTCCATGCTTTCGGTCGAATTCACGGTCTTGCAGCGAATAGATAACGTCAAAACCGGCCAGCCAGAAGACCACGGCCAAACCAAGAAATAGAGGCGTCGCAAGCTCATCGAGGACGATGGGCGGCTCGGCCACGGCCAGCCACGCGCCAACGGGCGCCAGCGATAGCGCGATCCCGAGAAAAATATGCGAGGCCCAGGTGAAGCGCTTGGTGAGCGAGTAGAAAAAGACGATCGCCAGCGCAACCGGGGAAAGGGCGAAGCAGACGGGGTTTAGTCGATACGCCGCGTAAATAAAAACCAGCGAAGCTACGGCGGTCAAGAGCGCCGCTTCCCAGACTTTGACGGTACCGCGCGGCAATTCCCAAATTTCAGTGCGCGGATTGAGCGCGTCGAATTTCCGATCCACCAGGCGGTTAAAACCCATGGCCGCGCTGCGCGCGCCGACCATCGCGACCACGACCCAAAGAAAAATTCGCGTGGTAACCGGATGGCTCGGCCACGCCAGCGCCAGCGACGCAAACGCAAACGGCATCGCAAACACGGTATGAGAGAAGCGAATGAGGCTGCCGTAGAGGTGAATTCTATTTAATAGGCTCATAGGATCAGTGCGCGAGGGAAACCAATGCCAAAGTCAAAATGCAGAGTGAAATATAATGAACAATCCAACGCCGCCGAAGGTATTCTATTCCGTAGATATTGCCTCGTAATATTTCCTAAATTTTTCAGCAGGCTCACCGGTAAACACGGATCTAAATAGAATGGTCTTGAGTGGCTTTTCGTCTTTGTCCAGTCTATCGACTGCGACATAATCGTATCCGCCCACTTTTTCTATCCCTCCTTGCTCGGGCGCCAGGTTAACTTTTTCTGGAACTACGCCTGCTTTAAGAAGCTCTTGCTTTAACACCGACACCTTCTGGTTTCTTATTTTGTAGATATGAATCGATTTGAAACCCAGTTCCTCAAGCTTGTCAGTGAATATTTCTAACAGTTGGGCCATTTCTTCTGTCGTCGGGCCAATTTTTTTACTGATCTTCTCCCCGACGGTTTGGAGTCTTTTGAATTTCTCCGGCAAATTTCTCTTGCTCTTTAGCCCGCCAATGATATCTCCCAACTCGCCTAGTTCGGCTTTGATCTGCGGATATTGGGCTTGTAATTTCACTGCCCCCAGAAGAAATTCGACCAGCTCATCCAAGCTCCCAGCGCGGATGAAAGTATCTGACATCTGCCTGTCGGCTTTAAGCCACATGCTGGCCTGCTCGACGATGTCCGCGGCTATGACGGCCCAGTCACTATGCAACCATGTGATGAATATCGCCTCGAGCCGGTTCTGCTCTGATGGGGCAAACGCCCATTTAAGACCATTGTAGGTTTGATGCAGCCGCTTGATCTGCTTCAGGTAGTTCCCTTCGTTATGTTCCCTAAGGCTGGTTAAGTAGAGGTCTGTTAACGAATAAAGGATGATTTCCTTTGCGGGCAAGTGCGCGAGCCTTTTCTTGTAAAGTTCGACGTCTGCGGTGGACAGAAAAACATTTTTGACCATGGAATCAAAAACGGGAATCGGCGCTCCTGCTTTATCATAGAAGGGAGTGACATCGATATAGATAACTTTGCCCGCATTTTTTACGCCCACGCTAAAAAACATCTGCAAAGGAACATCCCGAATTCCCGGGAACATCTCCTGGTAGTATTTCACGGCATTCGTAGCCATTCTCATACGAGTATTGACGGGCAAGATAATTTGAAACGGATAAGCATCGGAGGGAACCAGGCGGCCCCGGGCATCATAAAAGGCATTTCTTATTTGCCCGCCAGTTTTGATAGCTTCAATCTGCCGGGCGATCATCGCGGCCGCCTTCGTGTCGAGCTTGAGATTGCCGTGTCCGTCTACTGGGCCGTTGTCGTAAAGGTATAAAACGGGCGTCCTGGAGAGATTACTATTCGTTCTGGTTACCACCCTGAAGAAGCTGTTAAGCCTTGCAAGTAATTCTTGAGCCTGGTCTTTGGAGGAGGCATCTTTCAGCGTCCCCAGATCAAAGACGCACATGTAATCCTGGTCGAGACCTTTTCTATTAAATTTAAGAAAGGCTGAGCCATAGGGAGCGGAAATAAGCCGTCTTACGCCGATTCCTTCCTTCAACAAGGCGGTGTCCCAGGCCTGGAGGCGGGATTCCACGGCATTGATCAAAGGGTCTAGGTATTTCATCGGTTCTACTTTTAAGCCTTCCGAGATTACGACTGGGCTATAAGCAACCTCGGCGGCGGCGGAAAAAACTGCAAAGAGCAAGATGAAAAGCAGCATGAAAGGTCTGCTAGAATTTCTCATTTTCTTTCTCCCGTCCAAATCTAGAACCAATTCAAGTTTTATGACCCCTATCTCTCTCTCGTCGGAAGATCCTCCGATTAGGTTAGAGGCCCAGCTTCTGCCATATCGAGTCGATGTATTGCTTCGTGCTGTCATCCATGACGATCGGATCAGGCCATTCCCGCTCGAACCCTTCGCTGCGCCATTTTCTCGTGGCGTCGATGCCCATTTTTGAGCCGAAGCCGAGGGCCGGCGCGGCGTGATCCAGAACGTCCACCGGCCCATCGACGAAAACGGTGTCCCGCTTCGGATCAATGCTATTCCCGACAACCCAGGTGACTTCGGCTAGGTCGTGTATGTTAACGTCGTGATCGACGATGATCAGCGTCTTGGTAAACATCATCTGTCCCAAGCCCCACAGGGCGTGCATCACCTTGCGCGCATGGGCCGGATATTCCTTTTTGATCGAGATGATCGCCAGGTTATGAAAGACACCGTGAACCGGCAAATTCATATCGACGATCTCCGGAAGCGTTATTCTGACCAGCGGAAGAAACAATCTTTCTGTAGCCTTGCCGAGATAGGCATCCTCCATGGGCGGGCGCCCGACGATCGTCGTCGGATAAATTGGATTCCTCCTGTGCGTGATGCAGGTGACGTGGAAGACTGGATAGTCATCGGCAAGAGAATAAAAGCCGGTATGATCGCCGAAGGGTCCCTCGCGGCGCAGCGGCTCGGCCGGGTCGACGTAGCCCTCGATTACGATGTCCGAGTTGGCCGGCACCTCGACGTCAACGGTAAGTCCCTTAACCAGCTCCACGCCCTTTTTGCGCAAGAAACCGCAGAAGAGAATCTCGTCGATCTGGTCCGGCAGCGGCGCAGTGGCGGCGTAGATCAGCGCCGGATCACCGCCCAGGCCGACAGCCAGTTCCAACCGTCCCGTTTGCTCCTTCTGGCGCTGAAAATGGCGCGCGCCGACCTTATGCAGATGCCAGTGCATTCCCGTCGTGCGCCGGTCGAAGATCTGCATGCGGTAAAGCCCGACGTTGCGCGTCCCGGACAATGGATCTTTCGAGAACACCATCGGCAGCGTGATGAACGGGCCAGCGTCGCCCGGCCAGCAAGTCAGCACAGGCAAAATACCGAGATCAGGATCGCGGTGAACAAACTCTTGGCAGGCGCCCTCCTTGACGAGCTTTGGCGGAATACCGGCTAAACGGACGAGTTCGCCGAGTAGGTTGAGCTTGTCTTTAAACGACTTCGGCGGTTTGGTTTGAATGAGTTTCTGAATCTCCCGCGCGATCTCTTCGATGTCCGCGACGCCGAGCGCCAGCGCCATCCGTTTTGCCGAGCCGAAGGCGTTGATCAGGACTGGAATCTGTTTGCCGGCGACGTTTTCAAACAGCAGCGCCGGACCGCCGCTTTTCATCACCCGGTCGGCGATCTCGGTGATTTCCAATTCTGCTCTGACAGGATGGGTGATCCGTTTGAGTTCGCCTTTGCGCTCCAAAACTTGCACGAAATCCGCGAGGCTGTAATATGGCATCTTCTTCCTAATCGGTCTTGAATGAAAAGCAATACTCCGACAAAAACACCGAAGTCAAGCAAACAGAGCGAGGCACAAGCCGGTGAAACCGCGACGATACGCGCTTCAACCGTGAACCAAAAGAAATCAGCCGACGCGGCAGAGATCGTGAACTGGCGGCGATTTAAGAGGGGGTAATAACGATTGCATTATTCTTGCCGGCTGAGTTTTCTCGCGCCTCAACCGTCGCGCTTGCGCGGCGTGGCGGAGCCGATGGCGTCCTCGCCGTATTTCTTGCGCAGCTGGTCGATGCCCGCGTAGAGCTTCTCCAATGACTTCCGCTTCTGGCCGTCAAAGAGCGGCTCTTGCCAACCCGAGCTTTGCAGCGCGCTGGCGCTCACTCCCAAGAGCCGCACGGCGCGGTTGCGCGCGAGGTTTTGACGCAACAGATCTTGCACGATGTCGAAGATCTCGCGGTCGAAACAGGTGGGCGATGAAAGCGTGCGCGAGCGGGTGATGGTTTCAAAGTTCGAATAGCGAATCTTGAGCGTGACACAGCGGGCGTAGAGCTTTTCGCGTCGCAACCTGCCACCGACTTCTTCCACCAACTCCCATAAAACCTGTTCAATTCGCTCTCTATCCGTCAACGAATTTTCCAAAGTAGTCTCGTTACCCACGGAGTGATCGTGGCGCCGTGCCTGTCTTGAATCTTCCGACAGATCAAAAAAACGCGCCGCCAGATCCGGTCGATTCATCAAATCACCGATGGTCTTAATCTCGCGCCGCAACAAGTCCGAGTGGGTCTTGGGGCCGACCCCGGGAATCAATTTGACATCCAGCGGCGCGAGAAACTCCACCTCACCCGCTTGCGCCACAAAAATCAGTCCCTGGGGCTTGGCTAGCGTCGCGGCGATCTTGGCGACGACGCGGCTGGTGGACACGCCGCCGGACGACGGCAGGCCCAGTTGAGTCCTGATCTCTTTAATGATCCGGTCCGCGGTTTTAAGCGGCGGGCCGAAAAGCCGCTCCGTGCCGGTTAGATCTACAATGCCTTCGTCGATGGAGACGGCATGAACTTCCGGCGAATACCGGTCGAGAATGGCAAAAACTTTCTGAGAAAATTGACTATAGATGCGCCGGCGATTGGGCAGAAAGATTCCTTGGGGGCAGAGTTTTCTTGCCTGAAACCCCGGCATCGCCGAATGGACGCCGTACTTTCTTGCTTCGTAGGACGCCGAGGTAACGACACCCCGGCCGTTGCGGCCGCCGACGATGACCGGTTTACCGATCAATCCTGGGTCGAGCACTTGTTCGACGGAGGCGTAGAAAGCATCCATGTCGATATGGAGATACCAGCCCATTACATTTAATCCGGTCGTTGCCCGGCCCTTAGTTGACGCAGGGTCTGCTTATTCACCGCGAAGCATACGAAGGACACGAAGGGGACGGAGTAGGGGACGGTCGCGACCGTCCCCTACTTTGCGATCTTTGTGCCCTTTGTGGTTAAATCTCTTTTCTCGTCAATTTGCGCGCCTCAAATGGCGCACTTTGGCTAACGCGCGTACAGCGAGTTGATAAAGCCGGAGGCGTCGAGTTTTTGAATGAACGAGTTGTCGTAGAAGTCCTCCGGCTTCACGTGCTGAGCTTTCGGACTTTTCACGACACCAAGCCGAACCGCCGCAACAACAAGCGGCCGGCGTAGTCCGTCGCCGCCGCCTGAATGCGTAAGATGATCCGGAGAGTAGGCGAACGCGCCAAACCATGTCAAGGGAACAATCGGACAGGTGGTTCAAATCGCTCAAGCCGTTCAAACAGTTCAAGTCGTTCCTCGAGCGGAACTCTCTAGTCTTTGCGCCTTGTGTTTCTGACCGCGGAGGAAATCACGGCGAGCATCGAAAACAAACTGATTAAAAACACGGTGTGGTCGAAGGCAGTGACGACGGTTTCGGCGACGGCGCTCCAGCTCTGCGGTGATTCGATTTGTTTTTGGCTCAAACCCGCGGCGGACAAAACCGCGCTGAAAAGAGTCGCCGATAGGGCCACGCCCATGGCGCCGCCGGTTCTCGCCGCCGTGGCTACCATGCCGGAAGCGGAGCCGACCCGCTCCATCGGCACAGCACCGAGAATTGCGCTTTGGTTCGGCGAATTGAATAGCGCCCAACCGAGCCCTTGAAGGGCGAGCGGCAAGATGATCCGCAAAACCGGGGAATCGAGCCCAACCGTCGAAATGAACAATTGGGCTATGGCGATTAACGCGCAGCCGATCGTACAAAGCAGGCGCGAACCGAAGCGGTCCGAAAGCCAGCCGGCGATGGGCGCCAGGGCCATGATGATCACCGAGTCGGCGACGATGATCCAACCGACTTGAGACGGCGAGAAGCCCCTCAAGTTTTGCAAATAAAAGGGCATTAGAAAATTGAGCGCCACCTGTGAAAAGGCGACGAGAAAGAGGCTCAAAAAGCCGGCGCTGAAAAGCCGGTTGCGAAAGAGCGACAAAATGAGAATCGGGGTTCGTGCTCTACGTTCGACCGAAATAAGCACGGCGAATGCAACGGCAGCCAGCGTCAAGCTGGCAAGAATAGTCGGATGGCGCCAGCCCAGGTGCGGTATTTGATCGACGGCATAAATGAAGAGTCCGTTGGTCAACAGCAGAAGGAACGCACCGGTGAAATCAATGGACCGGACGCGCTCTTCGCTTTTGGTCTCGGCGAGCAATCTCCAGGCGAGCCAGGCAGCCCAGATCCCTATCGGGATGTTAAGCGAAAATATCCAGCGCCAGCCGATGGTGTCGATCATGAAACCGCCGAGCGTCGGTCCGGTGAGAAAACCGACATGAAAGGCGGTTGAGGTCAGCCCCAGTGCTTTGCCGCGCTCGGCGCGCGGCACCGTAATAGAAGCGATGGCCCGCCCGTTTGCCGATATCATCGAACCGCCAATCGCCTGCAACACTCGGAAACAAATCAGTTGAGCGGGCGATTGGGAAACAATGCAAAGAGCGGAGCCGGTTACGAACAAGACGAATCCCGCCGTGTAAATGCGGCGGCGGCCAAACAAATCGCCCAACCGCCCCATGGTGATGACAAGACCGATGAGAATGAGGTCGTAACTCAGGATCGTCCAGCGAATCGTCGTGAAGCTGGTGTGAAAATACTCGGTCAGTGTGGGCAGCGCGACCAAAAGCGCTCTTTGATCGAGCCCGACAATGGCCTGGCCGATGCAGACATTGAGCAAAATCAAGTTGTTTTTGCGGCGGTCCACAACGGGTAAGGTTCAAAGTTCAAAGGTTCAACGTTCAACGTTTCCACAAGAGTACGAAACTCAGGCGAATTTTTGACTTTGAACCCGTTCGCTTAGCTTACGGCAGGCTCTTGAGCATTGAACTCGGCCAGAGCTTATCCTAGCCTCTCAATCGGCGCTCTTCAACGGAAAACACGTGAAGATATAAATACATTTGCGTCCGGACGGGTCACCGTGTTTGTCGGTGCGATTCGGTCAGGCATTATGACAAAGAAAGAGGGAGCGTGCCGGTTTCGGCCGCTCCCTCGCAACTCAAGACCGGCGAAAATGTTCTAACAAATTAACCAGATGGGAATTTTTTAAATTCCTGGTGAAGTTTTTCCTTGGCCCGCTTACGGCTCTCGTCCTTCTTGGTCTTGAAGATTTTGGCGGGCGGTGGCAGCTCCTTTCGCACCTTCGCCAGTCCCGGCGGGATTCGCTTGCTTTTGGACAGGGCGGTCAATGAACCGTGCTCTCGATGCCGCTTTCGTCGATGCGCGCCGATCTGCCGTGGCTGAATTCCAGAGCGTCAGCGCCGGCATCGATTCTGACTTGATCGCCCTCTTTGAATTCTCCTTCGAGAATCTTCACCGCCAACGGGTCCTGAATCAATCGCTGAATCGTTCGCTTCAGCGGCCGCGCGCCGTACGCGGGATCGTAGCCTTTGTCGGCGATCAGCGCTTTCGCGCCATCAGTGACCTCGAGCGCCATTTTGCGCTCCGCCAGGTTGCGGCGCAACCGCTGTAGTTGGATTTCCACGATCGACTTGATCTGCTCGCGGCCCAAGCTGTTAAAGATGATCGTCTCATCGACCCGGTTGAGAAACTCCGGTTTGAATGACTCGCGCAACACCGCCGTCATCAACCGTTCCAATTCCGCGCGGTTTCCGTCCGCCAAATCCTGAATATGCTGACTGCCGAGATTCGAAGTCATGATAATGACCGTATTCTTGAAGCTCACGGTTCTGCCTTGACCGTCGGTCATGCGTCCGTCTTCGAGAATCTGCAAAAGCGCATTGAAGACATCCGGGTGCGCCTTTTCGATCTCATCGAAGAGCACCACCGAATAGGGGCGGCGGCGCACGGCCTCCGTGAGATAGCCGCCCTCTTCATAGCCGACATACCCCGGCGGGGCGCCGATGAGGCGCGACACGGAATGTTTTTCCATGAACTCCGACATGTCGAGCCGCACCATCGCCTGCTCGTCGTCGAACAAAAATTCCGCCAGCGCGCGGCACAGCTCGGTCTTGCCGACGCCGGTGGGGCCGAGAAAGATAAACGAACCGATGGGCCGGTTCTGGTCCTGTAAACCGGCGCGGGCGCGGCGCACCGCGTTGGCCACCGCGTGAATGGCGCCGTCCTGCCCAACGACGCGGACTTTCAGGCGGTCTTCCATCTTGAGCAGTTTCTGGATCTCGCCTTCGAGCATTTTCGACACCGGGATGCCGGTCCACTTCGCCACCACTTCGGCGATATCATCCGCCTCCACCTCTTCTTTGAGCATCTTCTGGCTCTTTTGCAGCTCGACAAGTCTCTGGTTCGCCTCTCCCAGCTCCTTTTGCAGTTGCGTGAGGGTGCCGTAGCGGAGCTCTGCGGCGCGGTTGAGATCGCCTTCGCGTTGCGCCTTTTGCTCTTCAACTTTCGTCGATTCGATTCTTTCTTTGAGCGAACGAATGCGCTGAATCGAGTCTTTCTCGTTTTGCCAATGCCCTTTTAGGCCGCTGGAAATTTCTTTGAGATTGTGAACTTCCCGGTCTAACTGCGCCAGGCGCTCCTTGGAGGCTTTATCTTCTTCCCGTTTGAGCGCTTGTTTTTCGATCTCCAGCTGGAGGATCTTTCGTTCCACCTCGTCGATCTCGATGGGCATGCTGTCGATTTCAATGCGCAACCGCGACGCCGCCTCGTCGATCAAATCGATGGCCTTGTCGGGTAAGAAGCGATCGCTGATGTAGCGATGCGACAGCGTCGCCGCGCCGATGATTGCGCCGTCGGTGATGCGCACGCCGTGGTGAACTTCGTAACGTTCTTTCAAGCCGCGCAGGATGGCAATGGTGTCTTCAACCGACGGCTCGCCCACGTAGACTTGCTGGAAGCGCCGTTCCAATGCCGCATCTTTCTCGACGCGTTTGCGGTATTCGTCGAGGGTCGTCGCGCCGACGCAGCGCAATTCGCCGCGCGCCAGCGCCGGCTTTAGCATATTCGAGGCATCCATGGCGCCTTCCGCCGCGCCGGCGCCGACCAGCGTATGGAGTTCGTCGATGAAGAGAATGACGCGGCCGCTGGCCTCGGTAACTTCTTTTAGAACCGCTTTTAGTCGTTCTTCAAATTCGCCGCGAAATTTCGCCCCGGCCACCAACCCTCCGAGGTCGAGGGCGATGAGCCGCTTGTCTTTCAAGCCTTCGGGCACGTCGCCGTTCACGATGCGCAGGGCGAGGCCTTCAACGATGGCGGTTTTGCCGACGCCGGGTTCGCCGATGAGCACCGGGTTATTCTTGGTGCGTCGCGAGAGCACCTGAATCACGCGGCGAATTTCGTCGTCACGGCCGATCACCGGATCAAGTTTTCCTTTGCGCGCGAGATCGGTCAGGTCGCGGCCATATTTTTCCAGCGCTTGATATTTTTCTTCCGGATTCGGATCGGTGATTCTCTGCGCGCCGCGGATACTTACCAGCGCGTTGAGAATCTTGTCGCGGGTGGCCCCGAGTTCTTTCAGCGCTCTGCCGGCCTCCCCGCCGTCCTGCACCATCGCCAGCAGCAGGTGTTCGGTGGAGACGTATTCATCCTTGAGCGCTTGCGCTTCGTTCTCCGCGCTCTCGATAACTTTCTTCAAGCGGGGCGCGATGAACGCTTGCCCCGCCGCTCCGGTGACTTGAGGAAAGCGGTCCAGGGATTTTTGCAGCGTCTCGGCAAGCGACGTGACTGCGACGCCGAGCTTTTGCAGGAGCGATAGGACAACGCCTTCTTTTTGCCCCAGCAGAGCGAAAAGCAGATGTTCGACGTCGATGGCTTGATGATTGCGCTTCTCCGCCAGCGACTGTGCGTGCTGCAACGCTTCTTGAGATTTTGTCGTCAGTTTTTCCAGACGCATCCTTAACTCCTAACAGCCTGCGCGCAGCTTTGTTTTTAAGCTGCGCGCGCTTGCGTAAAACTTAAGCACGGTCGTGGGGTCTGTCAAGAAAGGCGAGAAACAGAGCGAGACAACGGCGTGAATTCAAACGATTTTCAATGGCAGGAGGGAGTCTTCCTGTTCATCCGATCACGAGCGATGAGCATGAGACACGAGCAACGACCGTACCGGCGCCCGAGGCGACGATGGGCAGTGAGAAATCCGGGGCTAGGCGGTTAACACCAGTCCTTGTCCTTTGATAATGTCGAACTCGATCTGCGCGGGCTTGACGTCGGTGCAACGCATCTTTTCGATGATCAGGCTGCGCGCGAAGTGGTTTTGCGCCCAGACCATCTCGAGGACGATGGCGCCGGCGACCAGATATTCTTCGATGCCGTGCATGAAGCGTTCACCGGTGCGGGGTACGGCGTAGGAGGTGAGTATGTTTGTGGTTTCCGTCGATGAGCGCAGGAGCTTGATAAGCAGCCGCGCTTGATCTTGGATGCGCGTGGCGCTATCGCGGATGAGTAAAAACGGGCCCGCCGGGTCGAGAACCATGCGCTTGGCGCCCAGACGATTCACGAAACCAGCCAAATCATTGACTGTTTTGTGAATATCGATGTTGCGCTCCCTGCCGACGCCGGGAATAGGGCTCAGATAGGTGCCGGCGTTGAGAATCGCCAGCTGTTTTTGTTCGACGAACTTTTCGAAGTCCCAGCCTATGGACGCCGCTTGTTCAATGATATCGAGGGGCCCTTCGTCGGCGGCAACGTAGATGCCTTTTTCACCGTGTGCCAGCCCGTCGGCGAGAAACTGAAGCGCCATGACAGTCTTGCCCGTGCCGGGCTCACCGGTGACGAGCACGGATCGGCCTTTCGGGAAGCCGCCTTCGAGTAGCTGGTCAAGCCCGGCTACTCCTGTCGACACGCGTTCAGTGTTTATCATGCTAGTCCTTACTCCAACTAATTTTCGCTTCCGGGTAATTTAACTCTCGTCAATCATTGCCCTCAGGCTTACCGGCGGTGCGCGCGGCGTGGCGCCGGGTTACGCCTTCCAGCGCCGTTTGAATAAGCCCATGTTCCATCGCCTGCTGGAGCCCAGAGCCGAGTCCTTCTCAGGTTCGGGATTCCACGAGCGCACGCGTCCCTCGAGGTGCGTAAACCGGCTGGTTCTTTCCGCGCCGCTCATATCATGGCCGATGACGCCGTTCACCATGGTTGTTTCCGGCTCTGCTTCACCCGGTTGCAAGGGATCAGCCCTAAGCGTTGAACTGCGGGGCGTACCGTTGACGAAGCCCTGGGGCATTTCGACGGCGTCTTCTTCCCTCAGTTCCACTGAGGAGGGCGCATCGATGACTTCTTGTCCGCGGCCGGTTTTGAGCCGCGCGAGATAGTCCTGCAACGAGTCCATCTCGGCTTTGACCTTGATGAGCTCTTCATTGCGGTTTTCAAGCAAGCCGTGTTTTTCCGCGAGCTGGCCCTGCAGCTCCTGGATCTGCCGCTGAAAACCTTCTTCCAAACGGGTAATGGCGGCGCGGTGATCTTCCGCGGATTGGTCTTGGGCCGGCGTTCGGTCTTTCGCCGTGAGTTCCATCCGCAGCTTGGTCACGCGCGATTCAAAACTGTCCCTGAGTTGTTGCAGTTCGTGGTTGGCATTCTCTTGCAGCGTGTGGCGGGCCGTTTCCAGCTGGACCAGGCGCTCGAGCAACTCGTCGATCTTGTCTTGTGCGGCTCTAAGCTGCTCGCTTTGGACCTCCCTGCCGCTTTGCGCCGTGTCCAAGCGCGGTTCACTGGCCGGGCTTTGCATCTGCTGCTCCATACGCTGGAGCGCCGCCTCGAGTTCCGCCACCGATAGCTCCCTGGAAAGGAGTTGTTGTTCCAGAGCGGCAATCCGGTTGGCATCAGGTTGCGAGGGCAGGGCCGGCGCTTCTTGCAACTGGCGGGTCGTGGACTCGAGCTGGGCGATGCGTTCGCGCAGCGTGTTCGCCTCGGTCTCTGCCTGCCGCAGCTCGACGTTCTGCTTGTCCAGCAGTGTTTGCTGAGGGGCTGATTGCTCTTTCAGCACGTCGATTTCGGCGCGCAGTTTTTGTTCGATTGCGCTTAGCGCGGCTTGCCGTTCGCCAAGTAGCGCTTGTTGCTCCGCACTTGCCGATTGCAGGCCGGTGATTTCGGCTTGCAGCGTCCGCCGCACCCGGTCGGTCTCGCTCGCCGCGTCCGCCAGGGCTTGCCTGTAGGTTGCTTCGAGCCGCGCCGCTTGGCCGGATAGGCTCTCCACCCCGGCTTGCAGCACGCCTATTTCTCGCGCCCGCGCCTCGAGCACGCTCTCTTTCTCGTTCAAACGGCTCTCGAGATCTTCGATTTGCGTCTTGAACGCCGGTTCCGGCCGGCTGGCGGCCGCTTGGTGCTCGCGCAGCGCCTGTTCCATTCGCTCCAACTCCGCTCGGAGTTCCGCGCCGCGCGCTGCAGACTCCTGTTCGGCGCGACGCGCGCTGATTTGTTGCTCGTCAAGCGCGTCCCGCGCGCTCCCGAGGGCTGCGCTCAATTCCGTCACTCGGGCCTCAGTCTGGCGTAGGGTTTCGCTTTGGCTATCGAGAGTGCCCTGTTTTTCGCTGAGTTGGCCCGTAAGTGCGTCAACTTGGGCAGTCAACTGTTGGGCGCGTTCGTGGATCACGCTCCGCGCTTCCAACTCTTGGCGTTGGCGCTCCAGCGCAGCCGCGAGCTCGCCTGTTGCCCGTTCGGTTTCGCCACGAGAGCTCTCGGCCTGGAGCTGCTTCTCCGTCAACTGGCGTTGCCACTCTTGCCGCTGGGCTATGAAGTTCTGTTCTTGTTCATAGACCCGGGCTTGCCATTCCGCCAGCGTTCGTTCTTTCTCCCCAATCGCGTCTCGCGCCGCCAACAATTCCGCCTGGGCCTGACGTAGATGGTCGTCCTGGCTCTCGACGACGGATTCCTTGGCCGCAAGCTTGCCCTGCAGCTCACGATTGCGGTTGCGCAATTCTTGTTCGATCTGTTGCAGGTCGCCCTGCCCTTGCTTCAGCAACCACTCCTTTTCCCCGAGCTCGGCGCGAAGCGCCGCGCGCTCGGCGGCAAAAGTTTCGCGCGCTTGGGCTAGCTCTTCGGCGGCGGCAATCTGTTGTCGCTGCGCCAAGCCCTCCATTTCGGCGATACGCCCTGAAAGGGCGGACATGTCTGCGTCGCGGCGCGCGATCTCCGCCGCCTGATTCTCGAGCAGAGCCTGTTTACTCGCTTCCTCCGACGAGGTAGCTGCCGCACTCTCGTTGCGTTCCCGTTCCAGGTCCGCAATGGTGGTTTGGTTCCGAGTCAATAGCGCCGTCTTGTGGCCGATTTCAGATTGTAGAGCCGCGATCTTGGCTTGCGCGTCTTGCCGAAAGGCTTCGAGAACCCGCGCCGCCTGAGCTTGAATTTGCCCTTTGCCCGACTCCAGCTCAGCGACGCGCTGGCCCAACTCATGGCCCTCGCTTTCAGCGCGCTTAATTTCCGCTCTCTGCTCTTCCGCCGACTCACGGCTCTTGGCCAATTCCTCCGCCAGGCCACGAATTCTATCTTGCGCGCTTTGCGCCATTTGGCTCGCAGCCGCATCGCGCTGCTGTAAGGCCTGTTCCTTCTGTGTAAGTTCGGACTGAAGCTGAGCAACGTGGGATTTGAGTTCTTGCCGTGCTTGATCGACACGCAGAGCCGCGGTGGTTTCCAGCTCTCGCTTCGCTGTTTCCAGGCGAGATAGCCGTTCCTGGAGCGTCGCGATTTCCGCGCCGCGTTGTTCGGATTCCTCCTGGCAATGCTGTATGAGATTTTGTTGTTCCGCTATCCGCTGCAGAAGTTCTTGGTTTTGCGTGTTGAGTTGGTTCTGTTCGTCGTGGAATTCCGATAGATGCTTGGAAAAGGTATTTTCCTTATCTTCGAGCCTTTCCTTGAGATTGCTGACTTTGGCGCGAAACTGTTCCTGGATCTTTTCTACTTCGCCGAAGGCGGTGGTATGGGCGCGCTTGAGGTAAAGCTCCATCAGGCGCGTTTGCGCCGAGAGTATCTCGATCTCGTCGAGCAGTAATACGAGAGGTTCGCTTTTTGGCTTATCCACTGGCGGCATTTATAATCCTTGTAGACAGATAAAACCGAATCGCGCGAGCAGCAACAATAAAATCTAACACAATCCCGGCGAATGTTTCTAGCGAAAAGCATGCCAGGGTTAAAATGGAAAACAATGATAAATCAACAAGTTACATTTTTCATTTAGTGGCATTTAAGGAGCTTTCGGCGAGATTATCAAGAATTTGGACGAAAGCGTCAAGATTTGGACGATAGCGTGACTCAAGCGGCTTTGGCAGTCCTCTGGCAGGCGTCTAGTTTGAATTAGCTTCCCGCCGCGGCTACAATCCGCGCCATGCCCGCTTACTTTCGACCCAATATCGCCGCTATGCATGGTTATACTCCCGGGGAACAACCGCGGGATGACGGCTACATCAAGCTCAACACCAACGAAAATCCTTACCCGCCGTCGCCGCGGGTTTTGGCGGCTCTCAGAAAAGCGATCAATCCCTCGCTCCGCCTTTATCCGGAGCCGCTGAGCGACGGCTTGCGCGCCGTCGCCGCTTCAGTTTACGGCGTCAAACCGGAAAATATTATCGCGGGCAACGGTTCGGATGAACTGCTCTCCATGTTAATGCGCTCATTTATCGGGCCGGGGGACCGCGTCGCATTTCCGTCGCCGACCTACTCCCTCTACGAAACCTTGATCGAGATTCAGGGCGGGGAAAAAGCCGAGGTGGAATATCCGGCGAAGTTTTCGGTGCCCGAGGCTCTCGCCGCGCAAAACGCCCCTCTGACGTTTCTATGCAATCCCAATTCTCCCACTGGAACGTTGGTTCCTTTGCCGGAAATAGACCGGCTCGCGCGGGCCGTTTCGGGCATCCTGGTGGTGGACGAAGCCTATGTCGATTTCGCCGACGGCGAGGGCGCTTCCGCGTTGCCGCTTATTCGCCAGTTGCCCAATCTGGTGGTGTTGCGCACTTTCTCAAAATCTTTCTCGCTGGCCGGGATGCGTATCGGGCTTGCCTTTGCGGCGGAGGAAATAATCGCGGGGATGATGAAGGTCAAAGACTCCTATAATCTCAATCGGCTGAGCCTAGTGGCGGCCACCGCGGCGCTGCAAGATCTGACGTGGATGGCGCGCAACGTGCGGCGCATCCAAAAGAGCCGGCGCAAACTTATCGCCGGGGCGAAAAAAAGGGGCTTTCAAGTTCTTCCGTCGCAAGCCAACTTCGTTCTCGTCAGGAAGCCCGGCGCGAATCTACGGGGCGTGTATGAAGCGTTGAAGCGTAACAAAATTTTGGTGCGTTACTTCGACGTGCCGGGACTGCACGAGTGTCTGCGCATCACGGTGGGCACTGCGCGGGAAGTGGCCGCATTGCTTAGCGCGCTGGCGGCGCCCTAAGTCATTGATTTTAGCGCTTCCGGGTTTGCTGTGGAGGAGTCATTCACCACGAAGGACACGAAGAGCACGAAGAAAAGGAAACGACCGATGACCGCGGACCACAGACCGGCCGGTCGTCCGTCTGCTGTCTGCTGTCGCCGATTGCAAAAAGGTTCCACTCCCTATAACTGGGTAAATCAGATTGGCCAATAGTTTTCGGTGCGTGAAAGGAGGCCCATATGGACCGGATCAGAGTCACGGAACTAGATCATATCGTGCTCAACGTCGGAGACATCAACCGGTCTCTGAAATTCTACACCGAAGATTTGGGATTACAGCCCGAGCGTCTCGAAGAATTTAGATCAGGCAAAGTAGGGTTCCCGTCCGTGCGCATCAATGACGATACGATCATCGATCTCTTTCCGAGCAAAGACCCAGGCTCCGAAGTGCGGCAACCAAGCGAAAAAAATAACCGCAACCTCAATCACTTCTGCCTGGTCGTGGGCCAGGAGGACTTCTCCGGGATCGTCAATTATTTGACGCAACGGCAAATCTCGATCCGCGAGGGACCGGTCTCCCGCTGGGGCGCGCGCGGGCGGGCCACGTCGGTTTATTTCTTTGACCCCGATGGCAACGAGATCGAGATCCGCTGCTATCCGGCGGGATAGACGTTCAAGGTTCAATGTTCAAAGTTCAAGGTTTTAGCTCCAAGGTCGCCGGCAGCGCCAGCTCCCATCCGAAACTTTGAACCTTGAACTTTGAACGTAATTTTGAGAGTAGGCTCCCCCGCTTATGCCTTACCGGGTGAGGCAACATCATGCGACCGCGTTGCGGCGGGTTCCAGTTTGATCTTGACGATCCTTCTTCCCTCCATGTCGACGATGGTGAGACGGTAGCCGTTACGCTCCACCCATTCGCCGCCGCGGGGAATGCGCTTGAGCTGCGCGAGCACGAAACCCGCGAGGGTGAGGTAATCCGGCGATTCTTCGAAAGGCAGATCGAAATCGGATTTCAATTCGCGGAGCAGAGCAGAACCCTGGATGATCAATGATCCATCGGGCAGACGCTCCACCGGCCCCCGCTCCTCGATGTCGTACTCGTCGCGGATTTCGCCGACGATCTCTTCGACGATATCTTCAACCGTCGCCAGTCCTTCGATTTCGCCGAATTCGTTCACCACCAGGGCCAGGGCCAGGTGGCGGCGCTGCAGTTGCTTGAGCAACTCGCTAATGGGCAGGGAGCTCGGCGCGAAAAATGCCGGATGGAGGTGGTCGCGCATGCGAAATTCGCTGCGCTCCTGAAGTGCCTTGAATACATCCTTGTTGTAGAGAACGCCGACAACCCGGTCCAGATCACCCTCGTAAACCGGAATGCGAGAAAATCCGCTTTCGACGAAACTCTTGGCCACGTCGGTCAAAGACGCGCCGATTTCGATGGCGTGAATATCGGTGCGCGGTTTCATGATTGCCTTGACGGGGGTATCGGCGAACTCGAAAACGCTGTGGATCAACTCCTTTTCGGTCTCATTAAAGATGCCCTTGGCGGCGCCTTCACGGATCAGCGACTTGACCTCTTCGACGGAAATAAAACTCGCGCTTTCGGCCTCCTTGCGGCCGAAGATCCAAAGTATGGCGTTGCTCGACGCCGTTAGAAACTTCACCAAAAATGAACTGACGCGTGAAAGGAAATCGATGGGCCGGGCCACCAGAAAAGCGATTTGCTCGGAGTAGCGCAGCGCCAGGGATTTGGGAACCAATTCTCCCAATACCAGAGAAAAATAGGCGACCGGCAGAACCACCAACAGGATCGCCAGGGGCGCGCTCCATTGCGCGACGAAGGGAAGTGGCAAAGCCTCGATCAGAGGTTTCACAAAATCGATGGCCGCGGCGCCGCCGATGGCGGAGGCGAGAGTGCTGACCAAGGTGACGCCGATTTGCACCGTGGCGAGAAAGCGATCCGGATCGTTTTTCAGCCGGGCGACGGCCGCGGCCGATTTTACGCCTTTTTCGAGCAGCTGATCGATGCGCGATTTACGCGTGGCGATCATGGCGATCTCCGACGCCGCGAAAAAGCCGTTGGCAAGGATCAGCAGAAAAATCATCGCGGCCTCGAACCAGAAACTTTCAAAAACCATTTTTGGACACTCCTATATCGCAAAGGCCGGTTGCCTTACCGGGGCGTTTTCGCGCTTTCGAGATCTGAATGGGGCGACGTCAATCGGCAAAGGCCAACGTTGGCGGGCAGGATTGGACATTAGTGGGTTTGATCTTATTAAAGCTTCCGCCACCGAAAAAGGCAAGGCTCGTCATTTACCGATTTAGCCGTTTCAAGTAGGATGCGGCTTGAGGGCTTCCATTGGCCGAACCGCAAAACGAAAAATTATCTCTGCACGGCACCGTCGGCAGGATCACCTACCATAATCCTGAAAACCATTACACCGTCGCGCGCTTGGATTCCGACCGCGGTCCAGGAACGACGATCGTAGGCACGATCTTCCCCGTATCGGAAGGGGAGGAGATCAAGGTCACGGGCGCGTGGAAGCGTCATCCGCGTTATGGCTTGCAGTTCCAAGTTGATCACTGGCACAAAGTCGATCCGGCGACCATCGAAGGCATCGAAAAATATCTCGGCTCCGGCCTCATCAAAGGCATCGGCCCCACCTATGCGACACGACTGGTGCGGGCATTCGGATTAAACACGCTGCAAATTCTCACGGAGCAGCCGCTGCGCATTTTGGAAGTCGAAGGGATCGGCGAGGTGCGCGCGCGCCGGATCATGCAAGCTTGGCAGCAGCAGCGCGGCATGCAGGACGTCATGGTTTTTCTCCAGGGACATGGCGTCGGCGCGGCGCTGGCGCTGAGGATCTACCGAGTCTTTGGCTCGCAGACCATCGCGCGGGTCCGAGAAAATCCGTATGCGCTGGCGCGGGAAGTCCATGGCGTCGGTTTTGTGATTGCCGACCGCGTCGCCCAAAGCATCGGTATTCGCGGCGATTTTCCGCTGCGCGTTCAAGCCGGCGTGTTGCACATGCTGCGCGAGGCGGCGGAGCGCGGCCACTGTTTCCTGCCGCTGCTCGCGCTGGGAAAAACCGCCGCCGAGATGCTGGCAGTGGAAGGGGAGAGAGTCGAGATCGCGGTCGAGAAGCTTTCGGCGGCGGGCGATGTCGTCGTGCCGGCGACTCCAGGAGGCGATGACAAACGCGTTTATCTCGTCGAGCTTTTTGAGGCCGAGAAGCGGGTAGCGGCGGCCATCACGCGGCTGATCTCGGCAACTTCGTTTCTAGAAGGAGAACGGGCGCCGCGCCCATGGGAAAAAGGCAGGACCGTCGCCCGCGGCGCCATCGATTTCACCGGCGGTAGTCTGTTTTCCGCGTTGCCCATCTCGCTCGACGAGGACCAGAACCAAGCCGCCCGGCGAGCGCTTCGAGAGAAAGTGTTCGTGATCACGGGCGGACCCGGCACGGGGAAAACGACGCTCTTGATGTCGCTGTTGGCAATTCTTCGGCGCGCCAAAGTCACCTTCGCGCTGGCGGCGCCCACCGGCCGGGCCGCCAAACGCATGAGCGAGACTTCCGGCGAAGAAGCGGCGACGATTCATCGGTTACTCGAATATAATCCCCGGGAAGGCGGCTTTCAGCGCGCTGAAGACAATCCGCTCCAAGTGGACGTGGTGATCGTCGACGAGGCGTCGATGATCGATTTGACCTTGATGGATCATCTCTTGCGGGCCATCGATCCGCACAGCCATCTTATCCTGGTCGGCGATGTCGATCAGCTGCCGTCGGTGGGACCGGGGAGCGTGCTCAAGGACTTGATCGATTCC
>DASWHT010000363.1:0-2367 GCA_036398075.1 Binatia bacterium
ATACCTCGGTTCCAATGTATCAATCGTCGCGGGATCGAAGACCACGAGATCCGCGGCCATGCCGGGACGAGCCAAACCGCGGTCATTGAGCCCAAAGACCGACGCGACGCGAAAGGTAAGCTTCGACACCGCCTCTTCCAGGGGCATGATACCGTAGTCGCGCACCCAGCGGCCCAGGAACGCCGTGCAATAGCCGAAGCGCGCGTCGTAGCCCATATGGGCGCCGGCGTCGGACTGGCCGATTATCACCGCCGGATGTTTAAGGATTTCACACACGGCGTTGGGATCGCCCTGCGTCGTGATATGCACGAAGCGGGTCTCAAGCTCTTCTTCCAGCGAGAGGTCGAGAAAAACATCAAGGCCGTCTTTACCCTCGCTCAGCGCTATTTCTTCAACGGTTTTTCTTTCCAGAGATTTGTTCTTCGCGAGTTTGACTTTATCCACGAAAATGACATCCCAACGGCGCGGAAATACCGAGGCCGATTTTTCCTCAATCGCTTCCGCCCGGAGTTTTTTCCGGCAGTCAGGGTCGGAAAACAGCTGCTTGCGCGCCGCCACCGGGCTGAACATCGCCGCCTTCCAGGTCGGAAACTCGTCGAAGCACTGCGCGTCGAGCAACGTGTAACGCATCTCGAAGGGTTTGGCCTGAGTCATGGCATAAATCGGCAGGCCTTCCTCCCGAAAAACCTTCGCCGTGGAATCGAGCATCCCTCTCCAGTGATCCGGCCGGCTCCAACTATGGCTGATGCTTTGCCACAACACCGGCCGTCCCGTGCGCCGCGCCATGCCGGCGGCATATGCGATACGCCCGCGCGCGTCCGTGCCGCCGCCGCTCAACTGCACCACGCCCGCGTTCATCTCGCCCAAAACATCCAGAAGCGCGCCCAACTCCTCGTCGGAAGCAAGCCGGCTCGCTACCGGTTTTTTATCTTCGCGAATATGACGCGGATTTTGATTCGTCGAGAAGCCCACGGCCCCTGCTTCCATCCCCTGGCGCACCAGAGCGCGCATTTTTTCGATCTCGTCCGGCGTGGCGCCTCGCTCCACGGCGTCCTCACCCATCACGTAGTGGCGCACCGCGATATGGCCGACCAGCGCCGCGGCATTGATGCCCAGTTTTGCGCCGAGCACATCGAGGTATTCGCCCGTCGATGTCCATTTCCACTGGATGCCTTCCTCGAGGACACGGCGGCTAATCGCCTCCACCCGCACGAAACTCTTGATCATCGCCTCGCGGTTCTCCGGCTTCGCCGGCGCCAGACTGAGGCCGCAATTGCCGACTACGACGGAGGTCACGCCGTGATAGCATGACGACGTGCCCAGCGGATCCCAGAGAAGCTGGGCGTCCAGATGCGTGTGCGGATCGATGAAGCCCGGCGCAACGGCCAGGCCGTCGACGTTGACCGTTCGCTTCGCGCCGCCGTTCACCCGCCCGATTTCGGCGATCTTGCCGTTGGCAACCGCAACGTCAGCGTTATAACTCGGTAGCCCCGAGCCGTCATAAACCCTACCGCCCTTGAGCAACAGATCGTACACGCCGTTCTCCTTTCGACCCGACCGCGACGTTGCCGTCGGTCATATTGACGTTAATTGAAGACAGCGTGACTGGTCAAGCGGAATTTATGCCGGAAGGAAAAGTCGTTCAAAGGGCAAAAATGTCTTGGAAGCTTCCAGCCTCTTTGTGATATGTTCTCCGTAACCCTGGCCAGTTAATGGAGGCAGCTTTCTATGGCACTTACTCTTTGCAGTCAACTCGCCGTCCTGGCGCTATGGTATTTTGGCTTCACTGCGACATACGCGGCTAGCGCCGACATCATTGACGCCGCAAAGAAGGAGGGAGAGATGAACTGGTACGGCGGCGGCTCCAGCGAGATCGACGAGAACATCAACCGCGGTTTCATGAAAAAGTACCCATTCATTCAAGCAAAAAAGTTTCGTATTCAAAGCCAGCGGCTGCTGGTGCGCTTCGAGACCGAGAGCCGGGCGGGAAAGCATTCCGCTGACATCGTCCGAACCACCGATTGGTACATCGATATATTCAAGAAAAAAGGCTTGCTGCTGAAATATGACTCGCCGGAACGAAAACAGTTTGCCGACGAATTCAAGGATAAGGACGGTTTCTACACATCGCTTTACATGGCGGTACACGGGCTCGCTTACAACCCCAAACTGGTGGCGAAGAACGAAGTGCCGCGTTCCTATGATGACCTGCTCGCCCCGAAGTGGAAAGGCAAGCTCGGCCTTGAAGACGCCGCCTACG
Organism: Binatia bacterium; assembly: GCA_036398075.1. Classification (GTDB taxonomy): domain Bacteria; phylum Desulfobacterota; class Binatia; order UBA9968; family UBA9968; genus DATACQ01. The sequence continues at coordinate 2,261 of DASWHT010000363.1, forward strand.
TTTGGTTCGTGAACGTCCTCAAAATAAAGGGTGAGAAACAAGGCATCGAGTACATGCGGCGGCTGGCGAAACAAGATGTCAGCCTGCGCTCAGGTACGACTCTGTTA
>DASWHT010000364.1:0-5856 GCA_036398075.1 Binatia bacterium
CCGAGCGCGCGCTGCGTCGCCGCAACGTGGTGCTGTCGCAAATGGTCAAGCGCGGGGTGCTGAGCCAGGCGGATTTCGATAGGCTAAAAACGAGGCCGATCCGACTCGATTTCGAACGCCAGCCCGAAGCAGTCGGTCCCGTCCCGCATCTCGCCGCGCACATTCGTAAATGGCTGATCGATTGGGCTGATCGTAACGACCACGACATCTATTCCGACGGATTGATCGTGTACACCACCATCGACTCGCGTTTGCAGGCGCTTGCCAATCAAGCCGTAAACCGCCAGATGGAGGCCTTGCAGGCCGTCGCAGACGTGGAGTGGGGACTGAGCTCCGGGCGATTGTTATCGTCGAGCGCGAATGCATACTTCGATCTGCGCCGGGGTGTGCAGCCTTTCGGATATTTTTGGAAATCCAAGGCCGGCTTGATCGACTTGTTTATTCGGGAATCCGCGGCTTACCGCAGCGCGGTTGATTCCGGCACGGCGCCTGAAGCTGCCCTGGCGGAGCTCAGGAGCAATCGCGAATTCATGGCTAAGCTGCGTGCTGAAAAAACGCGTTTGCAGGCTGGCTTTGTGGCCATCGATCCGGCCACCGGTCACGTTAAGGCGTGGGTCGGTAGCCGCGACTTCAAAACCGACCAATTCGATCATGTGGCGCAGGCCAGGCGGCAACCGGGTTCCACGTTCAAAGCGTTTGTTTACGGCGCGGCGCTCGAGCAGGGGATGTCACCGGATAAACGCTTCACCGACCGCGCCGTGGAAATTCCCCTGCCGGACGGCACGGTATGGCGCCCCTCCGATCTATCGGAGCCCACTGGTCGGCGCATGACGGCGCGGGAGGGTCTCATCTATTCGAAAAACACGATCACCGCGCAGGTCATGCAGGAAGTCGGCGCCAAAAAAACCGCGGAATTTGCGCGCAGCATGGGGGTTAACCGAAGTAAGCTCGACGAGGTACCGGCGTTAGCGCTCGGCACCAGTCCGGTTACCCCGTTGGAAATGGTCTCCGCCTACAGCACCATCGCTGCCATCGGCGAATACCACCAGCCGACCTATATCACCCGCATCACCGACAAGAACGGCAACGTGCTCGCCCAGTTCGCAACCGAAAACAAGCGCGTCATGACTGAAAAAACCGTGGGAAATTTGATCAACATGCTGCGCGGAGCAGTCGACCAAGGCACCGGGCAAGCCGTGCGAAAGCTGTTTGGCTTGCGCGCCGATGTGGCGGGGAAAACCGGCACCACGCAAAAGAATACCGACGGCTGGTTTATATTGATGCATCCGCGGCTCGTCGCCGGGTCCTGGGTCGGCTTCAACGACCCGCGGGTCACCATGCGCAGCAACCATTGGGGCGAGGGCGCGCATAACGCCCTACTGGTGGTTGGCGATTTTTTTCAGCAAACCCTCGCGGCGCGGTTGATCGACGGCAACGTTGAGTTTCCGTTCGCACGACCGCAGGACTCTATCTGGGAACCCTATCTCGACGCAGCCAAAGAATGGTTTGGCGGGATCTTCAAAGATTGGTTGTTCGGAGAAAGTGCCAAGCCACCGCCGCCGCCAAACCTCGACCCGCAGCGTGAAGCGCCGCGATCCGAACAAACGCAGCGTGAACCGAGGGAGTTGGAAAGGCCACTCACGAAGGAGCGACTCTTAGAGCTATTAAGGCAGAAGCAAGAGCAACGTCGGCAGGAGAATCGGGAAAGGGAGTAGGATCTGCAGGACGGGTAAGATGACCGATCGTTCTTTGCTGGAAGAAGTTTCGGCGGGGAAGTAGAATGCGCCGAAACAATTTCGCGAAACTGAACCCCGGCCGATTCCGCAGATTCGAAATACGCCCAATGTCCTGCTAATATTATCTCCATGCTCGACCGCGGCATCCTGGCACAGTGCGCAATTTAAATTTCCAAACCGCTCGCCTGATCAGCGGAACTTTATCCTCTATTGAGAAACCCATCGTGATTAAGCTAAACCAACTTTCTAAGTCGTATTTCGCTCGCGAGCTGTTTACTGACGTCACTTTTCAGATGAATGCCGGTGACCGCTTGGGTTTGGTCGGACGAAACGGCCACGGCAAATCCACCCTCTTTAAACTCATTTTAGGAGAAGAAGAGCCCGACTCCGGAGAGATAACGATTCCGCGTAACTATCGCATCGGTTATCTCGAGCAGCATCTGCGCTTTACCCAGCCGACGATTTTGGCGGAAGCGGCTTTAGGATTGCGGGGAGAAGAATCCCATTCCATCTATAAGGCTGAAGCCATCTTATTCGGACTGGGATTTTCCCACGCCGATCTTGAAAAGGCGCCTGGCGAGTTTTCCGGCGGTTTTCAAATTCGTATCAACCTGGCGAAACTGCTGCTCTCCGAGGCCAATCTGCTTTTGCTCGACGAGCCGACCAACTACCTCGACATCACATCGGTTCGTTGGATCGCCAGATTTCTGGCTAATTTCAAAGGCGAGCTCATTTTGATTTCTCATGATCGTGACTTTATGGACCGCGTCACGACCCACACCGCGGTTATCCATCGCCAGAACATTCGCAAATTCGAGGGCGGCACCGCCAAAGCGTATGCTCAAATCGTCCTCGAAGACGAGATTCACGAAAAAACCCGGGCCAATGAAGACCGCAAACGGGCTCACGCCGAGGCTTTTATCAATCGGTTTAGAGCACAGGCTTCAAAAGCCAAAATGGTTCAGTCGCGCATCAAGATGCTCGACAAACTTCCCAAGCTCGACGGGCTGGCCGATATTGAGTCTTTGGATTTCGAATTTAGACACGCCGCTTTTGCCGCCAAAACGTTGCTTGAGGCGCGCAATATTTCGTTTGGCTACACGGCCGACAACCTTTTGTTTCGGCACATTAATCTGACCATCAACGGGCGCGACAGATTCGCCGTCATCGGCAACAATGGTAAAGGCAAATCGACTTTGTTAAACCTGCTGTCCGACGGACTCAAACCGGTGACGGGCGAGCTCAAGGCTCATCCCGACATGAAACTGGGATACTTCGGCCAAACCAACATTCAACGGCTCAATCCCAAGTTGACCATCGAACAAGAAATCGAACAGACCAATCCGGCGCTCACACGCACGCAGGTTCGCAACATTTGCGGCACGATGATGTTCGGCGCCGATTTGGCTTTAAAGAAAGTTTCCGTGTTGTCGGGCGGCGAAAAAAGTCGAACCCTCTTGGGCAAGATCCTCGCTCATCCTTCAAATCTGCTTTTATTGGATGAACCTAACAACCACCTCGACATGGAATCCATCGACGCTTTGATCGAGAGCCTGCAAGACTTTCCCGGCGCGTTGTTGATTGTCACCCATAACGAACGGATTCTTCGCGCCCTAGCCACAAAGCTGATCGTCTTTCACCGCGGTAGAGTGGATGTCTTCAATTCAGGTTATGACGAGTTTTTAGAAAAGATCGGCTGGGAGGACGAAAACAACGGCAGCGGCGCGCAGAGGAAACCCACGTCGCGGAATCATTACAACGAGAAAAAAGAACGTGAAAAAGCGCAACGCAGAGAAAAAGGAAGAATCGCGAAGCTCGAAGCTCAAATACTAAACAGTGAAACCGCGTTAAAGAAATACAACGAGCAACTCGTCATCGAAGCGAATCGGCAAAACCTCGCTCAGATGACCGACCTTTCCAAGAAAATCAGTCAGGTAAAGCAGGAAATCGAGGATTTGTATAGCGAGTATGCGGGGTAGAGTCTTGGCTTGGACGTGTTCTCATAGCCATCTGTTTCAACAGGCTCTCGACGCATTCAGACGCTTTTTTAGCAACCCCAGGGTGTATCTCCCCGTGTACGATCAGCATTGTTGGCGATCCTTGGCCGGCCCCTGCGACTGCGAGAGATTCGACGCGGTATTGATCAGCGCGACGTGGCTAAATGCCTGGGGAAAATTGCCCAGGTGGCGCTTGGTCGCCGGATCGTATTCTTCCGCCAATAGACCCACGTCATTGCAAAGACCCAACAAGCGCTCAAAGAGCAGCCGCGCGTCTTCTCGCCGCCCCATCAGCGCCAGATTGTCCGCAAGCCAGAAGCTACAGGCGAGAAAAGGCGCTTCGCCGGGAGGGAGGCCGTCAATATTCTGTTTAGTTCGATAGCGCAGCACAAAGCCGTCGGCCATGAGATCGCGTTCGATCGCTTCGACGGTGCCCTTTATGCGCGGGTCGCTTGGCGGCAGAAACCCGACTAACGCGATCATCAGCAGGCTGGCATCGAGCTCCGTGCCGCCGTAGTATTGCACGAAGGTGTTGCGCTCGCGGTCAAAGCCGTTGCGGCAGACTTCGTCATGTATCTTGGCCCGCACACCGCGCCAGCGTTCGACCGGACCCTGCAGGCCGAAGTTCTCGACGGCTTTCACCATTCGATCCACGGCAACCCACGCCATGACCTTTGAATGAGTGAAGTGGCGCTTTGGACCGCGCACTTCCCAGATGCCATTGTCCGGCTCGCTCCAGGCCGATTCCAGGTAATCGGTTAGCGCCCGCTCGACTCGCCAGGCGTTTTCGTCCGGTGCAAGACCGCCCCGGCGCGCCAGATGCATCGCGTCCATCAGCTCGCCATAGACGTCGAGTTGAAACTGCTCCCATGCGGCATTGCCGATGCGCACGGGCGCTGAACCTTCGTAACCGGGTAACCAGTCGAGCTCCATCTCGGGCAGTCTTCTTTCTCCCGCCAGGCCATACATGATGTTCATTTGGGACGGCTTGCCTGCCACTGCCCGGAGCAGCCAATCGCGCCAGGCGGCGGCTTCGGCCGTGTAGCCCGCCAGCATCAAGGCGTAGAGAGTGAACGTCGCATCCCGAACCCAGCAATAGCGGTAGTCCCAGTTTCTGATGCCGCCGATCCATTCCGGAAGCGAAGTCGTTGGCGCTGCCACGATGCCGCCCGTCGGCGCGTAGGTAAGGGCTTTCAATGTCACCAGCGAACGGACGACGCTGTCGCGGTAAGGGCCTTTATACGTGCAGCGGCCAGACCACTCGCGCCACCATTGCTCCGTTTGAACGAGCAATGTTTCGGCGTCGGCCGTGACGGAGTCCGATTCGTGGGACGGATGCCAAATCAGCACAAAGTGCAAGCGCTGCCCTGCGGAGATCGTGAACTCTGCTTCGGTTTTGAAGTTCTCGTTGCGCAGATTTACATCTGACTGCAAGGTGAGCGTGTCCGGACCGGCCACCGCGCAGATGCCGTTTTCAGTTCGGCGCACCCACGGAATGATCGAGCCGTAGTCCGGCCGGAGCACGAGCCGCATGTGCATGGGAACCTGCCCGCGTTTGCCAACCACGATGCGAACTAGATCCGCTTCCTTGCTGCGCGGCGGCATGCAATCGATGACGCTTACCGCTCCGTCGGCGGTTTCGTATTCCGTCTCGAGAACCAGAGTGTCGTCGTGATAACCGCGGCGGATCCGGCGAATCTCTCCCGCCGGACTCAGAGTCCAACAACCATGTTCCTCGGTACCCAAGAGAGCGGCAAAGCAGGCGCCTGAATCGAATCGGGGGAAACATAACCAGTCGATGGAACCGTTACGCGCCACGAGCGCGGCCGTATGGCGATCCCCGATGAGCGCGTAGTCTTCTATCCGTGACGCCATAGGTTCGACCCTTAAGAACTGCTGCGGACTTTGTGCACACCAAATGCGGCGGAGTCTGAAACGCGCAGGTTGCTGAAAAACAGCTCGGAATGCATCGACTGGCTCAGCCCGAACGGAAAATCCTTATTCATTTTTAATCTCGGCGTGCTTGAGAAGACGCTTGACGAGCGAAAGATCAAGGCACCGCAAACTTTCCGATCCGTCAAGCCTGACTCTAACAGGTTGCTGAAAAACCCTTTCGGAGTCCT
>DASWHT010000365.1:0-9134 GCA_036398075.1 Binatia bacterium
AATTGTTCAACGGACAGCCGCTCGCCCGTTTGAAGATGGACGGTCCCTCCGGTGGCTCGCGCCGCTTCAGCGGGAATCGCGACGATGTCGCTAGCTTTGCTTCGTTCGACCACGACCAGGGCGGTAAGAATTTTTGTCGTACTGGCCGGCGCTAGAGAGAGGTTTTGATTGCGCTGCCAGAGTATCTTGCCCCCGCGCGTTTCCATGAGTACCGCGGCTTGGCCGGCGATTTTAATCTCGGCTCCGTGCGCGGCGCAGGCGCAGATGCTAGCGGCCCACGCTAGCACTAGCCACCCGACGATCGCTGGGACCTTTGTGCAACCGGTTCGTTCCAACTTTGTTGCAGCGATCAAACGTCGATGCCGAGTGCGGATCATTCGCAAGATTACCGGCCGACGAGTAAGCCTAGTGGAATTCGGTTCATAGCATAAAAGCTGTTCAGGGATTCAAAACGTTTTGAACGACTTGAACGGGTTCCTTCGCGCTAATATCTCCCCCTTTCCACTTTTCCCTCGGGCCGCGCTAGTTGTTGCTTGTCCGCGGGCACGACGCGCACCGCGCAGGCTTTGTACTCGGGAATCTTGGCCAGCGGATCCAGGGCGTCGATGGTGAGCAGGTTCGCGGCGGCTTCGGCAAAATGCATGGGGATAAAGACCACGCCCAGGGTCGTCCGCTGTGTCACCCAGGCGCGTAGCACGATGGAGCCGCGCCGCGACGAGACGCGCACCGATTCTCCGTCTTCGATCTTCAGGCGGGCGGCATCCGCTGGATTTATTTCGATGCGCGCCTCGGGATAGAGCTCGTCGAGTTTCGAATGGCGCGTCAAGGTGCCGCCGTGCCAATGTTCGAGCAGGCGTCCGGTTGTGAGGATGAACGGGTATTCATCGTCCGGCATCTCCACCGACGGCACGTACTCGAGGGGATGGAACTTGCCCTTACCGCTGGGAAAGGTTTCAGCGAAGAGATAGGGCGTGCCGGGATGATTGTCATCCCACACCGGCGTCTGCAAGCCCTGGTTTTCGATGCGCCGATATTTCACCCCGGCATATTCAGGAACCACACGGCCCATCTCTTCTAGCACTTCGGCTGGGCTCTGGTATGCCCAGAAGGCCGTCTGCGCGCGGCCAAGACGCTTCTCGATGCGCTTGGCGAGACTACAGATAATTTCCCAATCGGGCCGGGACTCACCGCGCGGCTCCAACGCCTTGCGCACGCGCTGCACGCGGCGGTCGGTATTGGTGAACGTGCCCTCTTTCTCCGCCCAGGAAGCCGCCGGCAGGAAGACGTCGGCATAGGCGCCGGACTCGTTGATGAACAGGTCCTGCACCACCAGGAACTCCAACTGCTCCATCATATGGCGCGTGTGGTTCAAGTTGGGCTCGGACATCATCGGATTCTCGCCCATGATGTGAAGCGCGCGCACTCCGCCGGGCCTGACCGCGCTCATGATCTCGGTTGTCGTCAGCCCCAGCTTGCGGTTCAGCGCGCCGGGCTCGCTCTGCCAAGCCTGCTCGAACTTGCGCGCCGCCGCTTCGTCGTCCACCCGCTGATAACCCGGATAGTGCCATGGCATGGCGCCGCAGTCCGACGCGCCTTGCACGTTGTTTTGCCCGCGCAGTGGATTGAGACCGGTGCCTTTGCGGCCGATGTGGCCGGTGAGCAGCGCCAGGTGGATGAGGGACATCGCGTTGTCGGTGCCGTGCGAATGCTCCGGAATGCCCAGCGCCCAATAAATCCCCGCGTTTTTTGCCGTCGCGTACAGCCGGGCCGCCTCGACGATGAGATTGCGGTCCACGCCGGAAATTGTCTCGGCGTATGCGGGGGTGAATTTCTCCATTGATTTGGAGAACTCTGCGAATCCTTCGGTGCGCCGCTCGATGAAATCCTGGTTATAGAGCCGCTCCTTGATGATGACATGCGCCATGGCGGAAAAGAGCGGCACGTCGGTGCCCGGCTTCTCGGGCAGCCAGAGCGCGGCCCAGTTGACCATCTCCACCCGCCGCGGATCCACGACGATGAGCTTGGCGCCGTGGTTGGCCACCGCCGCCTTCATTTGCAGCGCAATGATCGGATGAGTCTCGGCCGTGTTGGAGCCGGTCACGAGAAAAACATCGCTGTGAATGACCTCTGCGGCGGTGTTGCTCATGGCCGAGGAGCCGAGCGCCATTTGCAGCGCGACCACCGAGCCGGCATGGCATAAGCGGGTGCAGTGATCCACGTTATTGGTACGGAACAGGGCGCGGAACAGCTTCTGCAGGAGATAGTTGTCCTCGTTGGTTGCCTTGGCGCAGCAGTAGACTGCCATGGCGTCCGCGCCGTCGCGCTTAAAAATCTCGATCAGCCGGCCGGCGGTGTAATCGAGGGCCTCGTCCCACGAGACCTCGCGCCACTGGTCGCGGTCGAAGGCCTGGGTGCGCGCGCCGGGCGCCTGCGCTGTCTTGCGAATGAGCGGCGTCGTCACCCGGTCCTTGTTGTAAATGAAGTCGTAGCCGAAGCGCCCTTTGACGCACAGGTTGCCGTGGTTGACCACTCCTTCAAACGGCGACGTCACTTTGTAGACGTAGTCATCCTTGATGTGCAGCTCCAGGTTGCATCCCACGCCGCAATAGGGGCATGTGGTCGCGACGATGCGATCGGGCGCGATCATGGCGACTTCCTCCGGCGCTTTTTTCCGCCCCTGGTTGCCTGCATGATTTGATCCAACGTCGATCCCTGCTCCAGCAGCCACTCGCGCTTGGACTTGAGCGCGCCGGTGGGGCAGACCCCCACGCACTGGCCGCAAAATACGCAGGTGGTTTCAGGCATGGGCTTGTCAAAGAAGGTGCCAATGCCGGTGTCAAAACCGCGCCCTTTGAAGTTGATCGCGTAGGTAAACTGCGCGTCGTCGGCGCACACCTGAACGCAGCGCCAGCACAGGATGCACTTGGAATAGTCGCGGATATACATCGGGTTGTCATCGAGCACCGGATACTCGCGCCGCCCGGCACCGGGAAAGCGCGCGGGGTCGGCGCGATTTTCGTCCATGAACTTTTGAATCTCCGGCGCCTGAGTAAGATCCACAGCGGAGGCGAGCATTTCCAGGATGGTGCGGCGGCTGCGCTCGGCCCGCGCGCTCGAGGTAGAGACCTTCATTCCCTGGCTCACCCGGCTCAAGCACGCCGGGACAAGCGGCTTCACGCCGTCGACTTCGACGACGCAGATGCGGCAGAGACCATTGGCCGTGCAGTGCTCGTGATAGCAAATGGTAGGAATATGCCGGCCAGCTTGCTCTGCGGCTTTGAGGATCGTCGTGTCCGAAGACACGGCGACAGCGTCGCCATCGATAGTGAGTGTGACATCAGACATAAGGAATCACCCTTCGCGTGTTCACAAGGGGAGTATTGGAGTGATGGAGTATTGGAGTGTTGGGTCCGGAAACATCATTCCATCACTCCAGTACTCCATTACTCCAATTCCTACGTTTGTTTTTCAAACATCTCCGGCCACAACTTCAGCGCGCTCAAGACCGCCGTGGCGGCCGTCTGGCCCAGGCCGCACAGGGAGGCGTCGATCATCGTGCCACCCACATCCGCTAAGCGTTCCCGATCGCCGGCAACGGGAAGTCCGGCTGCGGCCCGGTCGAGAATTTCATACTGGCGACGCGCGCCGAGCTGGCAGGGATAGCATTTACCGCAGCTTTCGTCGGCAAAGAATTGCCCTATCCGCTTGAGCGCGTCGCGCAGGTCCGCGCTATCGTCGAAGACCATGACTGCGCCGGAGCCGAGCGGTAAGCCCGCGGCGCCCAGGTGCTCAAACGACAAGATCACGTCCAAGTCTTTCTCAGTGGCAAATGCGCCCGCCGCGCCGCCCAAGAGCACCGCTTGAAGCTTGCGCCCCTGCTGCAGTCCGCCCGCGAGATCAAACAGCACGTGGCGCAAGGTGGCGCCGAACGTCACCTCGTAAAGTCCGGGTTTCTGGATCTGGCCCGACAGGCAAAACAGCTTTGGACCCGGCGAGCGGTCTGTCCCCATTTTCCGATACTCTGCGGCGCCCCGTTCGAGGATCAGCGGCACGTTGCAGAATGTCTCCACGTTGTTGATCACAGTGGGCTTGCCGAATAACCCGTGGGTGGTGGGGAAGGGCGGCTTGATGCGCGGGAAGCCACGCTTGCCCTCGATGGATTCCAACAGGGCGGTTTCTTCGCCGCAAATGTAGGCGCCGGCGCCTAGCCGCATCTCAATATCGAAGTCCAATCCGGAGCCGAGGATATTTTCGCCAATGACGCCGGCCTGGCGCGCTTCCTCCACGGCATCGCCCATGACCTTGAAAGCGTAAGGATACTCGCCGCGAACGTAGAAGTAACCGCGGCTCGCGCCCACGGCGTGGGCCGCGATGATCATCCCTTCAATGGTGCGGTGCGGGTCTTCCTCCATGAGAATGCGGTCTTTGAACGTGCCGGGCTCGGATTCGTCGGCGTTGCACACGATGTACTTGGGATGGCCCGGCGCTTTCGCCGCTCCCTCCCACTTGACGCCGGTTGGGAATGCCGCGCCGCCTCGGCCGACCAAGCCCGCAGCCTTCACCTCGGCGAGCACATCTTGCGGCGTCATCGTCAAAGCCTTTTTCAGTCCCGCATAACCGCCGCCACTCCTGTAGCCGGCAAGAGACGTGGGATGACCTTGACCGCAATTGCTCGTGAGAATCCGGATATCGCCGCCGACAAAGCTCACCGGTCTCGCACCGCCGCGCGCGCAGATCTCGGCTGCTTGCTCGGGACGCGCACAACCGAGGGCGGCTTCGCCCACAAGGAGCGCCGGCGCGTGATCGCACAAGCCTAGGCAAGGAGCATGCTCGACGGTGAACTCACCATCCGAGCTGACTTCACCCGGCTCTATCCGCAAATGGCGGCACAGGGCCCCCGCCAGTCCTTCGGCCCCGGCGAGGGCACAGACGGGCGCGCTGCACACACGCGCGACGGTTCGGCCCATGGGCTGGCGAGAGAGCATGGTATAGAAATCGATGACACCGTGCACGTCGGCGAGCGCCACCCCCAAGGCCCGGCCCACTTCCGCCGCAACGGCTTCGGGAAGCCAGCCATGGAATTGCTGCGCAGCCTGCAAGGCCGGCAGGAGCGCAGCGCGGCCTTGCGGCGCCAACGCGGCGAGCATCGAGCGCAAGCGAATGGGATCAGGATCGGACATCTAGCCTAGTCTCCCAGGCGCGGGTGTAGTTTTACTGCTATCGTCGATCTTAGAGTATGCCGCGGCTTTACGCTATCCATAATAATCCAGACTAGCAACTTCAAGGGTGCGCTGCCTCATCTACTTGCGCCGAGAGTTCTGATCAAGCAGCAAATCGCGGCTTCATCAGCGGAAAAAATCCATACCCCTGAAATGACCCTGAAGACGTGATAAGGAGAAAAGCAAGATATGAAAGACGTCGAGCGTGAGCTAATCGGAACTGCACTGCCCTATTGGGAAGCTGAGGCCACGATCGTTCGGGGATTCTTCAAGCGCAAGCCGACGCGTGAGGACCATATTTTTTGGCTCAAGGCGCAGCTGTGGAAAGAGCTGCATCCGGTGGACGGTTATTTCACCGGGCTGCAGAAGGAACTGAGCAATCTAGTGGCGAGTTTTCCCGAGATCGACAAAACCATCAACCGGCACCGGTATCACTCGCTCCTCGAACAGCTCACGCAGGAGTTCAATCACTACGTGCTCATGGCCGACGTTCTCGAATATCTTCTGGGCCATCCGGTTTCCGCCGAAGATACTTTTCAACTTCCGCAGGAGAAAAAACTCGGCGATATACGCAGAGGTTACGCGAATTCCGGCTCGGCTTTCGATAGAGCCGCCGTGCTCGTCACCGAGGGCGGCGGCGCACGGATGTTTCGCGAAGGAAGAAAGCTAAAGGGCGGCCGGCTGGAAAGTATGATCGCAAGCGCGATGGAAGTTGTTTATCAGGACGAGAAGAATCACTACAAGGAAGCCGCAATGGAAGCGGCACGGGCTGTCCGGAACAAGCAGGACCTGGCGCGAATGAAAAAGGCAGTGCATGAAGTAAGCCTCCAACGAGTTTACATGCGTAATGAGATGTTCAAGGAACCGTTGACGAGCGACGAAATCAAAAGCTGCCTGGCATTGCACATGCCGAGGCTCTAGGGTCGGGCCTGGAGATATTGCAAACGAGGAGGCGGGTGACTTCAAATGATTTCAGGCGGGTGACGCCAGGATATCTTCATAGACATCGAGAATCTCCTCGTTTTCCAAGTGAAGAAAATGCCCCACACCGGCGATGTTCTTAAACTCAGAATTCTGGATTTGACTGGCAAGGAAGCGGGCGTCTTCGGCATCCACGATCGTATCCTTTTCGCCGTGCAAGATTATCGTCTTGCACTGGATTTGACTTACGTCAACGGCGTTGCCTAACTCCCGTATGGCAAGAACGAATAGGCCATGCCGGTGAAAGGCCTCCAGCGCCGCCTGGCTCATCTGCTGAAATTGGCGAAGTATCTTGCGCTTCATGGAGAGTGGGAGGCCCGCGCCGAAGGTCTCGATTATTGTCTCGGCTAACTCAGTGCGGTCCCCCGGCTCCATCTCAAACCCTTTAGAAATTATCTCTATCATCTTTTCGTTCGCCCTGGTCCCCATACTGGCCAAGATCAGACGTTGCACTTTGCGCGGATGGCGCACGGCATAACTGGCGGCCACCACACCTCCCCAGGAGGCTGAACAGACGGTCAGTTGATCTTTAATATTTGCCGCATCGGCGACCGCATCTAGAATATCGACCTGCTCTTCAACCGATACGTCGGCAGATCCGCTGAGGATTCGCCCCCTGCCATGGTTAGGAAAATCAAAGATGACAATGCGATAGCTTGGGCTGAAACGACGCACAAAGCTATGCCACATCGCCATCGACTGTTGAAGCCCGTTCACAAACACGAGACCATGAGTCCCGCCGCCACATATCCGGTAGGGTATGACGAAGCGGCCGACTTGCAATTCGCGTTTAATTAACGGTATAGGCAAAGCATCCAAAACAGGTCTCCCGGTTTACCACTTACCCGCGCGGGCGGTTCGATCCGCTCCCATATTGGCGAAAGGTTGGAAGAGTTGTTCCATCCGGTCTAGGAAAAGCCTTACTGACGATGATTCGCAGCTGAAGCGAAAGATGGTGAAGTTTCCGGTCACTGCTTGCTACTCTGGATGAAACTGATCCTAGTTTATCATAGGTTTGGGCGTCGCGGAACTCGACCGCACAGCTGAAAGATTTTCGAAGTAGTGCCCTGCCCGGCGACCCGTTTGTCCGATATGCAAGACTCAAGACCCGAACTTCCGAGATCCATGACTGTAGAATCCAGAATGATTCTGCTGAAAAACCCTAAGAATGCTTCGACAGGCTCAGCATGAACGGAAAATTCTCCAATGATTTCAAATGCTCCACCGTTCATCCTGAGGCTCTCGAAGGATGAACGGTGGGTTTTTCAGCAGAATCCATAGGTGAATGAGAGGGTTTCTCAAAAACATTTGGGCTCCTTCAACTTTCATCCAATTCACTCATGCAAGCCTGACCCTGATGCCTCCCGTTTTGACGGACCGGAAAAACGCTTCAGACTTTCTTCTAACGGAAGAGTTTATCGAACGTACTGATCAGCTCGTTGTAGCGCGGCGCCCACTTGTCGACGGACAAAACGTGCATTCGTTCAGGCACTTTTTGCGCAAAGCGCCATTCCATGTCTTTGCGCGCCGGGAGGCGATTCTGCCGAGCCAAGATTTCCTGCGCTTCGCGGGTGAAGAGAAAATCGGCGAACAAAGCGGCGGCGTGGGGGTGAGGCGAATACTTTGCGATCCACAGGCCGCTGGGATCCTTGATGAGCAAAGGGTCGGGAATAACGTAGTCGATGGGCGCGCCGAGCTGTTTTTGATTTTCGATCTGGTAATGTAATGCGTCGATCAAAACGTTGAACTCTCCCGCGCTCATTTGCTGCACGAGCAACGAGCTGCCCTGCTGGACTCTCAACTCTTGGGTCGCCAGCCTGCGGGCAAACGCAAGCGCCTTGTCCTCTCCCATGGTATCGATCAGGGCGGCCAGCCATTCGTAGCCGGCCGCTTCGAGCCCTATCTGACCTTTCCACTTGGCGTGCAAAAGATCTTCGTAAGACCTGGGTTGCTGGTCTTTGGGCACGGCTCGATGGTTGAAGCCGATCACCAGGGCATAGGTGAACGGCGCGACCCGATAGCCGTCGGCGTCTTTAAAGCCGTCGCGGATCTCTTTACGGATAGGGCTCATGCTGCGGGCGACCAGACCGGCCTTCATCAAGGCTACATGGGAAGTGCTGGTGCCGCCGAGTACGTCGAACTGGTTGAGGCCCGCGCGGTGCTCGGTAATGACTCGATTGACCAGTCGACCTCCGCCGGCGCGGGTCTGCTTAATCTCGATAAAAGGATAATGCTTGCGAAACGCGTCGATGAGGAGTTTGGAATGTTCGCCCGGCAAGGTTGCGTACCATTCCACCAGGCGTTCGCTTTGCGCGCCTTTTACCAGCGCGGCGTGCCTTTCATCGGGTGGAAGGGAGTTTAACTTGGCCAGCAGAGGGTCCGCGGCTTGTTGGGAGAACGCTCTGGAGGCACAGCAGGATAAAACCAGCGATAGGAAAAGCGCGCGCCGTCTGTACCCGTTCATCCGGATTGCCTCCCGAAGCGAATTTTTAGCATCCTGCCAGGGCCCGTTCAGGTGGCTGCATCAACTGCTTCCACTTCTACCAGGGTGTCGTAGAAGGCGTAATTTTCTGACGTTGCGCTAACCAGCTCGTGGGTGAGGCTGTACGGGTCGCCTTCGCAAAAGTCTTTGACCCAGGAGCCTTCCGAAATGACGACGACCCCGGGTCTGAGATCGGCGTTGATGCGGCATTTAAGGCGGACGCTTCCCCGCTGGTTGTAAACGCGAACGAAATGATCGTCGCTAATGCTTCGTCGTTCAGCGTCCGCCCGGTGCATCTCGACCATCGGCTCCGGTTCGAGCTGCTTGACTCTCGGCATATTGGCAAAGGTCGAGTGGATGCGGTTGCGGCTGTGCGAAAAGAGCAAGGTCAATGGATAGCGCCGGTAAAGCGGATTTTCCGGCGAAGCTTCTATGGGTTCGCGGTAATAGGG
>DASWHT010000366.1:0-3316 GCA_036398075.1 Binatia bacterium
ACCATCCGCGAGCCGCTTGGAAACACCTTACATTCCTCGAAGCCAAAATACTTTTGGTAAAAATCGCTTAGTTTTTTAGGTTCCTTTGAAATAAACGCGATATGTCTCAGTTTGCCCATGGCTTCACCTCCGCAAGTGTTAATTCATTTATAGTTTCGAATGAATGGCGTGTCAAAGCAACGTCCTGCACAAAGAAGCAATGGAACAAAGCACGAAATTCGAATTCCGAAATTCGAAACAATTTCAAATGACTAATAAGCACAAAATTCCAAACCGACTCGTTTCGGATTTTTAGTTTTGGAATTCGGTTTTGCCGGTCTTCCTTTGTTTCGGATTTCGAGCTTCGGATTTCGAATTTTGACGCGGCAAAATTCTTGGTTGAGTAGAGGCGATCAACCGAGCTTCGGCGCGACCTGTTCCATGAAACGGCGCATCGACGCGCGCGTTTGGCTGTCCGTCAAACCGCCCAATGCAAAGTTTCCCGCCACGTCGGTCAGGTAGAGCCGTTCACGAACGTATTCCACCTTTTCGCGCACTTCCTCCGCGCTGCCGACAAGCACGCGGTTTTGGTCGACCAATTCCTCGAACGTGAGCCGCTTCATCTGCGCGCGGTGCCGTTCGTGGCTGCGGTAGGACTCGGGATCGGCCATCCCCGGCGTCAAGCTATGGGCTTGGCTTGCCGCCGAGTGGTATTCGGCGAGCCCGACTTCTGCGGCCGCGCGCGCCTCTCCCGAACTTTCGCCGACGCAGGCGTGATACACCCCCAGCACGCGGGCCGTTGACGCATCATATCCCGCGGCCCGGCGCGCATCGAAGTAAGCCTGCATCTTGAGACGAAGCTCCTCGACTTCGTTCAGGAAGGGAATGAGCATCATGTGAAAGCCAAAACGTCCCGACAACTCGAAGGATTCCACGGACGTCGTCGCCGCCATCCACACGGCGGGATAGGGCTCCTGCACCGGGCGCGGATAAACTTGCACGCCGTTGTATTCATGAAAGCGCCCCTTGTGATTTAATCTGGGCTCGCTCCAAGCCTTGAGAACCACTTCGAGATTTTCTTTGAACCGCTCGCGCAAATCATCGAGCGCGATGCCGAACGTGAGCGCTTCCCATTTGACGAAGCCGTGGCCGATGCCGAATTCGACTCTGCCATTACTCAAGCAATCGAGGGTTGCGTAGTCTTCCGCGACGCGCAGTGGGTTGTGATACGGCAAGAGCAGTACCGCCGTTCCGATGCGCATCCTCGTCGTTCTCTGCGCGATAGCGGCGCCGATTACCGGTGGCGCGGAAAAGAAACCCGCGAATGGATGAAAGTGATGCTCAGCCAGCCAGACCGAATTGAAGCCGAGCTGCTCGCCAAACGCTACCTGATCCACGATAGTGCGAAATCGCTCTGCCCCTTCGCTTCGCGTCGCGGGTAATGATGACGGTAAATAGAAAAGACCGAAACTCATGGCGGACACATATGACAGTTCGCCAGGAATGACAAGGCACGCGAGCAGTCAGTAGTAAAGGGTGATTCTGCTGAAAAACCTAAGAATGCTTCGACTATGCTCAGCATGAACGGAAAATCTCGAATGATTTCAACCGTTCCTCCGTTCGTCCTGAGGTTCTCGAAGGATGAACGGAAGTTTTTTCAGCAGAATCAAGGCTGAGGCGATGAGATATCGGGCCGACTCCTACAATGCAAAGTCAAGTTGACTTATCGCTACCTTATCTGATACAGGCCCGTCAGATTGATCCCCTGGCAGGCCGCGGTAGCGGTTTTTCGCCAAGAACATGCCTTGCCACGATCAAGGGGAGCGATCTCCCGTGTTGGCGCCAGCGCGCTTTGCAAAGCAAGTTCCTAGCTTGAACGCGCCCGCTCGCAAGCGGCACGCAAGAAAGGAGAAACGCTATGAATAGACACGTGAGGGTTTTGGGCCTGGTCTTAGGCCTTACCACCGCGCTGGCAGGAGTCACGCCGGCGGCCGAACTCAAATTGATGACGGGGCCGCAGGGCGGCGCCTGGGTGCCGCTTGGTGGCCAATTGAAGGACATGTGGGAAAAGGCCCTTGCCAACACATCGGTGCAGGCGCTGCCGGGCGCGGGCATCGCCAACGTGCGCGGTATCGAGGAAAGCAAAACCGACGTCGGCTTCGGCAACTCGATTTCAACCGTCGATGCGGTCGCCGGCAAACCGCCGTTCAATAAACCGCACAACAACGTATGCAACCTGGCGACGCTCTATCCGCAATACTTCCAGGTCGTCGTGCGCGCCGATGCCGCTGTCAACTCCATCAAGGATCTCAAGGGCAAGGCCATTGCCGCCCAGCCGCGCGGCAACACCGCCGAGGAGATCACCAAACAGCTCTTGCAGGTGAACGGGCTCACCTACAACGACGTCAAGATGAGTTTCGTGTCGTATACCGATGCCGTGACCCAGGTGCAGGACGGACACGCGGTCGCCTTCACCGCCGGGACGACAATTCCCTCCAGTGCCGTGATGGACCTCGCCGCTTCGCGCGAGGTCAAGCTGATCGATCTTGCCAACCAGCTCAACGCGATGAAGAAGCTCAATCCGGGTTACACGCTCAATACGATCCCCAAGGGCACCTACCCAAAGCAGGACAAGGACGTTCAGGTGATCGGTTATGCCACCCACATCGTCGCCTCCTGCAAACTGCCGGAAAACATGGTCTACGGCATGACGAAAGCCATCGCGCAAAACACCCAGCAGCTCTCCGCCATCGTCAGGGACATCAGGGGTCTGACGCCGAAGGGAATGGCCGAGGACATCGGCGGGCCGTTCCACTCGGGCGCGGCCAAGTTTTACAAGGAAGCCGGCATAACCGTGAAGACGAAGTGACTGGATCGGCGGCGCCGGCGCGGCTCTTCGGTGCGCGGCTGAGCTGCGATCGTTGCGGCGGCCAGGCAGCGGGGATCGGGTAGCTCGGGTGCTAAAGATCGACTTTAGTTACAGGAGCCTGATTCGTTTCGCCGTGACGGTGATCGCCGTCGCCATGTGCCTCTATCACATGTGGGTGATCCTGACCGGCCAGCCGGAAGCGATCATATTCCGTGGCACGCACCTGCTCTTCGCGCTCGTTCTTGTTTTCCTGATTTACGGTTCCAGGGTTAATGTCCAAAGGCCGAATCCGAACGCCATCGACTACACGTGGCTGGCGCTCGGCGTCGCCTCGCTACTCTACCTGTTCATCAATTACGAATACGTCGTCACGCGCATTTACTACATCGACGAGCTGACGCCGGCGGACATGATCTTCGGCACAATCCTGCTCGTGGTCGTGACCGAAGCGACGCGCCGTTGTGTCGA
>DASWHT010000367.1:0-1665 GCA_036398075.1 Binatia bacterium
TCCTCTTTAAGCAAGCGGCGGAATTCCCCGGTCAACGCTTCGTTCCACACACCCGCGCTCGCGACAATAGATTTTCCCCTGAGTTCCCGGCGCACCTCGCCGGCGATTTGCACCAGTCGCGCATAGTCCGCCGTGAAGTAGATTTCCAGTTCCTCGCGAATCGCTCGCGTCGTCGCCGGACTCGCTCCCCCCGTCGAGATCGCCACCGAGAGCGCGCCGCGGCGAACTACCGCGGGCAGAATGAAATCGCAATTTTCCGGATCATCGGCCGAGTTGATCCAAACAGCTTGCGAACGCGCCTCTGAAAAAACCGCCTGATTGGCGACGCCGTCATCGGTAGCGACGAACACAAGGTCAAACCCCTCGATGTCACCGGCCTCATTAGCGCGGGCCATGTGTCGCACGGCGCCTTCTCTTGCCAGCTTTTCAAGCCGGTCGGTGATTGCCGGACTGACGACGGTCACAGCGGCTCCGGCGGCCAAGAGGCCTTCAACTCGCCGTTCCGCCACGGCGCCGCCGCCGATCACGACGCAGCGCCGCCGACTTACGTCGAGGAAAATCGGATAAAAGCCCATGGGTCCTTTTTCACGCGGTCATAGACATAGTGCGCAGCTCGTTTGCGGAGACTGGCTTGCGCCCTGCAATCGCTCAGCTTTTTCCTTCCGAGTTGACGTGCAGCCCGCACTCCTTGGTATCGGGATTTTCCCACCACCATCGGCCCGCACGGAGATCCTCAACCCGCTTGACTGCCCGCGTGCAGGGCGCGCAGCCGATACTGGAGTAGCCTTGATCGTGAAGCCGGTTGTAGGGCACGTCATTATTCCGGATATAGTCCCACACCTGATCGTAACTCCAGTCCGCCAGCGGATTGACCTTGATAATATCGCCGTGTTCTCTGTCCAACTCGATTTTTCTTACGTCGCTCCGCGTTACGGCCTGCTCGCGGCGCAGTCCGGTCATCCACGCTCCGAGATCTTTCAACGCGCGGTTGAGCGGTTCGACTTTGCGGATGCCGCAGCACAGTTTGCGCAGTTCGACGGAGTTGTAAAACAGGTTTAGCCCATGTCCCCGGACCATCTCCTGAACTTTGATGGCGTCGGGGAAATAGACTTCCACGCCCACCCGGTAACGCGCCCGGATCGCATCCATGCAGTCGTAAGTTTCCTGGTTGAGGCGGCCGGTATCAAGGGTAAAGATCCGGAAATCCGATCCGCGCATTCGGTGCATCAGGTCGATAAGCACGGATTCTTCGGCCTGAAAAGAACAGGCCAGCGCGATGCGCGGAGAGAACTTTTCCAGCGCCCAGGCCAAAATCTCCTCGGAGGAGAGATCTTCCAACCCCGCGGTGACTTCGGTGCGGATTAGTTCCTCGGTGTTCAGCAACGACAAATTCATTTCCATCCTTCCCGTCAATTTTTTGACAGACGGTCCAACAATTCTTCGGCTGAGAATGAACAGGACGCTTTGATGCGAACGGCAAATTTCCTGCGCCCATCCGGCTCGCGTTCCAAACTGATTTCGGCGCCGCCAAAAAGATCCTTGGCCACAGCTTCGATCTCCGGCCCAACCGCGGCAAATGATTCGTCTGTATTGGGCGACGCCAACCGGTCATTGATCGCTATCACCGCCTCGTTACCAAGCAATTTGAATTTTCCACTGAGCTTG
>DASWHT010000368.1:0-5400 GCA_036398075.1 Binatia bacterium
GAACTTGAACTGAAGATTGAGACCGTATTGCCGGTTGAACCCCCTTTCTAAGAGCTTGGCCCCGTCAATGCCGCCCAAGGTGCCGGTTCCCCAGTTGAGCACCATGCTGCCCTCTTTCTTCGCTCCGTCGACGAGTTGCGCGAGAGTTTGAGCAAAACCGACCACTGGAGTAAATGCGATGCTCGCCAATATTATTAGCAATAGCGCGCGAACGAATTCCCTGCACTTGCTGGTCATGACTTTTGCCTCCGAATTTTAACGGCTTGAACGTTTTGAACGATTTGAACAGCGCAAGCTATAGCTCCATCTCCTTACCGAGTCCTCTTCGCTTCGCCTCTTCGTAGAGCCACGCCGCAAACACCATGTCACCATATCCACCCTGTGATTCGCGAAAAATATTTATCTCATCACGGCTTTCGCGTCCGGGCGCCAAGCCGGCAACAAGCTCGCCCAATTCGGGAATTCGGCTCCAGGATAGTTTTCCCTCCGCGGCTAATTCTACCAGCGGCAGCGCCGCCGATTTGTCGTTATAGTTCCGTTCCTGTTCCTGGCTGCCGACTACGGTGCGCTGCGCTCTTAGATGCAGCCCGCGGCTCAATTCCGTCGGCTTGCCCATGCTGCTAACATGAGTCCCCGGCTCGACCCATTCTTCCGGAAATATCGGCGTCAACGAATTGGTCGCCGTGAGCACGACATCCATCCCGCGCACCGCCTGCTCCGCGCTATCTACGCCGCGCACGGTAACGCCGAGCAGTTGCTCCCCTTCCTCGCAGAATTTTTTGCGCCGCTGGGGGTCGCGGCTCGAAACAAATATTTCTTTGATGGGACGGACGGAAAGCAATCCCTTGAGAATTCCAAAAGCGTTTCTTCCGACACCGAACAGACCCAGCCGTTTTGAATCTTCCCGCGCCATATGCTTGGCGGCGATGGCGACCACGGCCGCGGTCCGCAACGTTCCAAACGGAAAGCCCATGAACGACAACAACTCGCCCGTGTCAGCGTCGAACAGCAGCGCGTACATTTTATCACCGCCGCCCAAACCGCTGTTGGGACCGAGCCGCACCCCCACCCGGCGCGAGTTGAGCGCCGCGCCCGACACCACCCGCAGCCCCTTATTCGCGCCAACGGGTATATGATACGGCGCGTGCGGAACAATCCGTCCGTTTACTTGTTGCCTGTGCGCCTCCTCGATCAACTCGATGGCCTTATCGAGATCGAGCAGCGGTCTTAATTCGTCCCGACTAAGCAGTAACGGCATAGCTCTCTTCACCTTCACATTTGCTGTCACCGTCATCTACGACAAGAAGGCAAAAGTCGGAATCCGAGCATCCTACGTTGAACCTTGAACTTTGAACCTTGAACGGTTTTCATGCCCCGGCAACGGCTAATTCATGCGGCCTCTTTCCCAGCCGCCGACCGCCGTTCTTCGTTACTACGACTGTATCGCCCCATTGGCAGATATATTCCCCGTCTGCGGAAACCGCCGCGGGTTTGCAAACAAATACCATATTCTCGCGCATCTCGACGGCTAGCTGGCGCGGACTCTTGGCGTGCGGCGTGATGATCGGACCGTCGTCGCCTTGGCCGCGCCCGTGCATGTTGAGATCGCCGCGCGCGCCCGCCGCCGGACCCGATTTCGGCGCCGAGCTTTCCGCCGTTCTTTTCGTCAGCTCGGCCAACTCGCCGACCGTAATACCCGGCTTCAGGCTTTCAACCACTCGATTGAATATCTCTCTTTGCACTTTGATCAGCTCGGCCTGAATCGGATCGATCACTTCGACGAACACGGGTTGCACTCCCTGGGCGCGATAACCGATCCAGGACGCTTCTAATTCATTGATAATGACATCGCCCCTTTCGAGCAGCCGCATGCTCGGCCGCGTCAGCGTGCGCTGCGGATTCTTGCCGGATACCCAGAAGCAATGGATCGGCAGCTCGGAACCATTGCGGGTCATCGCGTAGTGCACGGCGGCCCAAACTTCCCAATCTTTGACGCCGACCTTGGCTGCCTCGATTTCAGCCCGAATAGCGATCTCGTTGATCTCCATCGACCTGGCCAAGACGCCGATTTCTTCATCGCTCTTCACGTAGCGAACTTCATCGAGAATCGCCGTGGCGTCCATCAACTCGGCATGCGGAAACGCTTCGCGGATCTGCTTCCAAGTGCCGTAGAAGATCGTGCCCTCGGGCGTGCGCGTGCCCTCGACTTCGCCAAGACCCGTAATGCCGATGCGGCCGCGCTCGATGTTCAATTCCTTGAGCCGCTCGACGATGACACGGCCGTAGTTGCGCCGCGCCTCGCGCACGTCCGTAACCCAGTCCTGCACCGTCGGCCAACGCGGCGCCGCCGACGTGGCGATGGCCGTCACCTCCCCTTCGATCGGAAACACCGCGGCCAGGTCGGGCTCACCGCCGCCGCAGTGCGTGAGATAGCGCGTGTTGGCTTGATAGTCAGCCGAGTGGCCGCTGTTCTGCGGCGTAACGATGACGTCGATATTGTTTTGTCGCATCAACTCGCGCACCGCCTTCCAGCGGCGGTCGCGCTCGGCAATGGAGAATCGCGGGTATGGATAAAGGTCAGCCATTTTGTATTACGCTATTTCAAATTCAATCTCACCACGAAGGCACGCCTTCCGCTCGGGTATGTTCAAAACGTTCAAATCGTTCAATACGTTCAAGTCGTTTAACGAGCCCATTCGCTCGGACGGCTTGAACGCTTTGAACGGCTTGAACTACTTGAACCGGCTGCGCGTAGCATTCTTTGCGCCCTTTGCGTTCCTTCGGCTCCGCTCAGGACAGGCCTTTGCGGTTAAATCCTCCCCTCCGACACCGGCTCCGGGCAGTTCGGAGGGCGGACACGCAGGTCCGCCCCTACCCTACAATCTTTTCTATGTGCCCTTTGTGGTTAAATCTTTTCTTCCCTTCGGTTGCGGCGCAGCCGCGCCAAGCTCTTTGCGGTTAAATATTCATCACGATCAACTTCAGCTCGCGCTTGCCGAGACGGCGCGCGCCGTTTTCGGTGACCGTCACAGTGTCACCGATGCTCGCGCGACCCTTCCCTTGCACCGTCCGGACTTGCGGTTTGAGAATGAAAGTCATGCCGGTCTGGAGCTCGATCTTGGAGAAACGCTCCAAATCTTCATTGCCCATCAACGCCGGCCCGTCGTCGCCAAGGCCGCGGGCGTGCATCATCGGATGACTCCATGAATATTTGCCCTTGCTCTGACCTTCGACGGTTCGAGTATAGATATCGAACAACGTTCCGAAGGTAGCCCCCGGTTTCATCGCGCCGAGAATAGCGTCGAAACAGGCGCGCGAGATGTCGATCATTGATTGATACTCCGCATCCGGCTCGCCCACCACCGCGGGGCTCACGGCCTGAGCCGCGTAGCCGCCGTACTTGGCTTCAATTTCATTGACGATGCGGTCGCCTTTCTGGATTTGATAATCCGTCGGAACAAAGGAGCTGTTGGTGAGTCCCGGCCCGGCGCTGAGAAAAAACAGCGTCGGCAATTCGCCGCCGTTTGAAAGCATCGCATGAATCATCGTGCCGTAGAGTTCCTTCTCGCTCACACCAGGCTTGGCCGTTTCCATCATCGCTTCAATGGCCTTTTCGATGATTGCCGCGGAGCGCTCCAGAAACGAGACTTCTTCCGGACTTTTGATGGCACGCACGTCCTGCATCATCTCCGTGGCGTTGACAAGCTTCGCCTGTGGGAAAGTGTCTTGAATCGCTTTGACCGATGAATAGGGAATGATTCCCTCCGGCGCGCGAACGAGGCCCGCAAGCCCGGAAATCCCTATCGTGCCCTTTTCAATCCCCAGCTCCTTGATGCGCTCGATGGCGTTTTGGCTCCAACGGTTGCGGCCATCGCGGACGTCAGAGACCCAATTCTGCGCCTGCTTCCACCAACCCGCGCGATTGAAAATGTAAGCCGTCGCTTCCCCCTCTAACGGAAACACGGTGAACACTTCCGTAGCGAAACCACCAATGGAAGTTAGATAACGGGAGTCGCCCTGCATTTGCTCCCACCGTCCCGTGTTGGCCGGCAAAACCAAACAATCAATGCCGCGCTTCGCCATCTCGTCTCTGACTATTTTATAGCGCCGGTCGCGCTCTTGGATCGATAGTTGAGGAATACTCATCATCTTAACTAGCTCCTGTCTCAAAAGTTCACGGAGTAAATGAGCGTCCCCCTTTCGTCATTACCGCGAAAGCGGTAATCCAGTTTTCCTTGTATTTCCTGGATTCCGGCTCGCCCCCCGCTTCCGCGGGGGTTGGCCGGAATGACGGAAAACTTATTTTGCAAATTTCGGGGACACCACACTAGCTCCTCCCGTTTCAGTGAGAACCACTTCGTTCAAACCGATGGCCAATCTGTATCCGGTTGCCGAACGGATCGTAACCGTACACCGTGTGGCCGCCCTGTTCATGCCATGGAATTTTCGTCGGGTCCGGGCCCCAGTAGTATTCTTTACGATTGAACTTTTCCAGAATCGGCGGATAAAGCTCCGGCGCGATGCGAAAGTCGATATGGGGTCCCTTGACGGCGCGCGCGCTGCGCTCGGCGATTTGATCGACCTTGCGCAGGATCACAAGCTGGCCGGTGTTCGGCACTGTGAGTGTGATCTGTTCGTCGCCCGGAACTTGCTTTTCTTCCGTTAGCCCAAAGGTATCGCGGTACCAACCTTTGCCCTGGTCCAAATCCGTGACTTCCACGCGCACGTGACTGATACGCCTGAGCGGCACGATGTTCCCCTGCGGCTTGTCACTCACGGGGTCCCGGCGCACCGATAATTCTAAAGTGTTGCCGTCGGGATCGATCACGAAGAGAGATTCTTTGATCGGACATGGCGCTGCATACTCGACCGGGCCGTGAAATTTCAATTTTCTCTCTTCCGCGGCGCGAGCGACATCGGCAAGACTTTCTGCCGCGACTTCGAAGCCGTACACCACGCCTTCCAACGGACGCGAGGGATTCGGCGAGATGGGAAAATCTTGCAGCGCGACGCCCCAACCTTTGTGATTAGCCAGAGTGTAAAACACAATCTGCGGCACTTCTCGGTTCAGACCACGGATCGTCAAGTTGGTCAGGTGATCGATCTCACCGCCCATGAACGATCCGTAAAAGCGATGCGCCCGTCCCAGATCATTGCTCGGGATCACCCCATGATCGATTCTTTCTATCGTCGGTTTGCCGTCCGTTGCCATGCTCGTTCCTCCGTGCGGTTTCTTCAATGTAAAAATTATTGTCGTGGAACCGAAGCTCATTCAATACGGCGGAGCGCCCCCGGCGTTATTACCGCTAAAGCGGGCTTGTAGGGGCGGGTTTTAAACCCGCCCTTACCCTGGATTCCGGGTCGCGCTAGCTATCACCAGCTTGCCCGGAATAACGATCG
>DASWHT010000369.1:0-2577 GCA_036398075.1 Binatia bacterium
TTATGGATGCTTCGAAGCATCTGGATGTCGAGAGCCTGCTCCCGGTCAAATACCAGGTTTCGCCGTAAGTTCGCGCCTATCTTCTATCAAACCACAAAGCTCGTAGACAAGTTGGTCGATCTGGCGGTCGGTAGCTTCGATCTCGCGATCGAGGCAGGTTTTCCGCTTCGGGTTGTTCGCGCCTCATCCAAAGAAAGACCCCCGACCCGTTTTCCGACCGCGGCTCTCCGGGCTAGACCTCACCTGTCTTTTTCTTATCAAAGTGCTGGATTGCGCTCGAAAAGTCCTGCGGGAGGTTGAAAGTGATGTTGGTGGACTGGTCGATTAATGTTATTTTAATATTCTGAGGCCGTTCTTGCTTTTTTTCAAAAAGATACTTGAGGATTTTTTCTATTAGCTTTCCACCTACAATCCCTATGATAGTCAAAATGAGTGAATTCTCATCTTCATAAATTCTTACGTCTTCGAATCTCACTCCTGCAGCTCGTAGAAGTTGCCGAGGATTTCGGCGCCTAGAACCGAAAATTCATACGAGCTTTCGGGATAGTAAATACGCCGGATGATGTCCTTAAGAACCTTGTCGTCGATTTTTAGTTTGAGCGTCAGCTCGTCCGGCGCCTCGGCGCGCCCTTTTTCTTCCTTGAAGTGAAAAATGACGGAGTTGTATTTATCGTCTGCGATCCCGTACAGATACTGGAGTCGCTTGTAGGTGTTCTCACCGTTTAACAGCGCTTGAAGCTGGCCGTAGTTTTCGACACCGCGGTCCTCGCACATGCGTAGGAAAATGATTCTGTCGATCGTGCGTTGTACGGCGAAGTTGAGGTCGCGCACGTCCAGTTTGGGATTGCGCAGGGCCAGATTTTTGGCCAGCGCTTCACGCCAGGTCTCGATCTCGGTGAGAAATTCCTTGTCTACGGGAGAGGTCCCGCGCTTTCCCTTTTTGGCCTCGGCAAATTTGTCGAAGGAGCCGCGCAGCACCGCGTCCCTGGAGAAAACGCCCGCGATCTCGTCCCACTGATCACGGTAATCCTTGTAAGTGAAGTACATGATCCGGCCGGTGTCCCGCTTATCCGACGGCTTGGGAAGGACGCGACAGTCGTACACGGCAAACTCGCCGAAGTCGGTCAAGATTGAGAGCGGCAGCTTGGCGCTCCACGCGTAGCGGCGAAGTTGGTAAGCCGGCTCAAAGTCCTCTTTGATACTGACCGCCGGTTTCTTCGCCTCGACGAAGAACTTCCGGGCGCCGCTTATGCGAAAACAGTAGTCCGGCGCCTTCGTAATGCCGCCTATCTTGATGGCGTCTTCGTGAATGACGTCTTTATACGCTTCGGCATAGCCGGATTTGTTTGCAATGTCCCAGCCCAGCGCCTCGAAGAGGGGATCGATGAACTCCCGGCGAACCTGGGTCTCGTTGTAAACCTGGCTCTGGTAGGCCTCGATGTTCTGATCGAACCTCCTGATCAGCTCCTCCAGTTGCTGCGGAATATCCGCCACAGGCGGCCCGTGTAACCGAGGCGGGAGTTTTGGCGCAAGAGGAGGAGGTTGCTGTTTCTCGCCCGCTGAGACGCGGAATACGTTCTGGATTCCGGCTCGCTCCCGGCCTTCGCCGGGGTTGGCCGGAACGACGTCGGAATCGTGCGTCGGACTGCTGAGACGGGAGAACGGTTATTTTTTTGCGGGATTGTAGCCGAGGATCGGCGACAGCCAGCGTTCCACTTCCGCCACGGTCATGCCCTTGCGGCCGGCGTAGGACTCCACCTGGTCCTTGCCGACCGAATTCACCGCAAAGTAATGTGCTTCAGAATGCGCGAAGTAGAGCCCGCACACCGACGCGGCCGGATACATGGCGAAACTTTCCGTGAGCGTTATGCCGGCGGCCTCACCCACGTTCAGCAAGTCGAAGATGATCGGCTTCTCGGTGTGATCGGGCTGGGCGGGATAACCCGGTGCCGGGCGGATGCCGCGATATTTCTCGGCGATCAGATCTTCTATGCTGAATTTCTCGTCTTTACCGTAGCCCCACTCGGCGCGCGCGCGCTTGTGCAGAAACTCCGCAAAAGCTTCGGCGAGCCGGTCCGCCAGCGCCTTGGCCATGATGGAATTATACTGGTCGTGGTCTTTTTCGAAGCGCTCGGCCAGATCCTGGCAACCATGGCCTGTCGTAACGGCAAATGCGCCGATGTAATCGACCCGCCTGCTCTCGCGCGGCGCAATAAAGTCGGCGAGCGCCAACTGTGGCTTGCCGCGCTGGTTGTCCTTCTGCTGGCGCAGCGTGTGCAAGCGCGCCAGCTCGTTCGCGCGCGTCACATCGGCGTAAACGATAATATCGTCGCCGTCGCTGTTCGCCGGGAAAAAGCCGTAGACGCCGTGGGCCGTCAATAATTTCTTTTCGACGATTTCATTAAGCAGCTCCTGAGCGTTGGCAAACAACTCGCGAGCTGCCGGGCCCCGGGTCGGATCGCTTAGCAAATTCGGATAGCGGCCGCGCATTTCCCAGGTGTGAAAAAACGGCGACCAGTCGATATAAGGCACCAGCTCATCGAGAGGAAAGTCTTTCAAGATTTTCCGCCCCGTAAA
>DASWHT010000370.1:0-2620 GCA_036398075.1 Binatia bacterium
CTTACGGGAATATCGCTGAAACCACTTCTTCGAGACTGCGCTGGACCTGCGGGTCGTCGGTTATTCCCCAGGTGACGGCGACGTGGCAGGCGCGCCGCGGCGCAATGCCTTCTTTAATCAGGCGTCCGGCATAGATCAGCACGCGCGTACTCGCGCCTTCCTTCAGGCCATGTTCGCGCAGCGTCCGAACCTTATGGCCGAGCTTGGCGAGCAGCGTAGCGTTCTCCTCATCAACGCCGGATTCGTGCCCGATAATCATGGCTTCACGCTCGGCGTCGGGAAATTGAAAGTCGAGGGCGACAAATCGCTGCCGCGTGCTGTGCTTTAAATCTTTGAGCACGTTCTGATAACCGGGGTTATAGGAAACGACGAGCAGAAAACTGTCGGCCGCTTCGACGACTTCGCCAAGCTTGTCGATGGTTAGCAGGCGCCGGTGATCCGTCAACGGGTGTATGATAACCGTAGTGTCCTTGCGCGCTTCGACCACTTCGTCGAGATAACAGATGCCGCCGGCTTTGACCGCGCGGGTCAGAGGCCCGTCGATCCAGCGGGTGCCGTTGGCATCGAGCAGATAGCGTCCGATCAGATCGCTCGCCGAGAGATCTTCGTGGCACGCCACCGTGACCAGGGGCACCGCGCCGTTGGATCCCGGCTCGGTTGCTAGGGCGCCGTCTTTTACGATCGTCAACGGTTGACCGAGCTTCCATGCCATATACTCGACGAAACGAGTCTTGCCCGTTCCCGTGGGCCCTTTGAGCAACACAGGCACCCTTTGGCGGTAGGCGGCTTCGAAGATCTCTACCTCGTCAGAGCTCCGTACGTAATAGGGCTCCTGCTTTATGACGAATTCTTCAATTCGGTACTGCCGGCTATTTTCGTTTGTCGACATCAGTTCACGCTCGTCATCTCAAAGATTGACACTATCGAGCATCAATCGAAAACCGTAGCGGATGGTCTCTACCGTGTCAAACCGTCGATCGTAGCCAGTTTTTCGCAAGGTTAGCACCCAGGAGTAAAACTTCTGCCGTCGCAAGCCCAACCTGACGCTGATCGCCTCTAGCGGAAGTGCGTGCGCTCAAAAATTAAACCGCTTCAGACGTTTTGAACGATTTAAACGGCTTGAACGTTTTGAACCCAATTCAGCCGGTTGACAGCGCATTTTCGCTGGCGATAAAGTAATCCCAGACATTAAAAAAGGAGAAAAATATGAGCGACCTACATGCCGTCTTTGAAACTCCAGAAGTGCAAGCCTTACACCGCCGCCTGGCCGAATACTCCTTGGGAGGCCACTGGCAATCCCGCGAGAGAAACCCTGATTTGGTAGCTCATATCTGGCCCTGGTCGATCATTCATTCCTGCCTGATGGAGTCCGGCGAGGTGATCAAGCTGGGGGGCATCGGTGACGCCGCTAACCGGCGCACGGTTCAACTGGTGAACCCATCGCTGAGCCATAGGAAGGCCACGTCGCGCACGCTGCAAATGTCAATTCAATTGGTCAAGCCCGGCGAACGCGCCGAATGCCATCGCCACACCGCGGCGGCTTTGCGCTTCGTCGTCGAAGCTGACGGCGCCGGTTACACCAATGTCGAGGGCGAACAGATGCTGATGGAGCCCGGCGACCTCGTTCTAACGCCGCACTGGACCTGGCACGATCATTACAATGTGGGAAAGAGCAATCTCGTCTGGCTCGACGTGCTGGATGTTCCGATCACCAGCCACCTCGACGCAAACTTTCATGAGAATTACGCCGAGGGCCCGGCTCAGCCCATCATCAAGCCGGACGGTTACTGCAAGCAACAATACGGCGCGATACGCCCGCGCATGGCGAAAGGCAATGGCCAGGCGCTGCCTTACACCTACAAATGGCGCGACACGCTGCACGCATTGAAAGAAGTGGCCTCGGCGGGGCAGATCGATCCCCATGACGGGGTGTTACTCGAATACGCCCATCCGCTCACCGGCGGCGCCACTATGCCGACCATCGGCTGCTGGGTACAATGGCTCCCGCCGGGCGAAGCCACTAAACCGCACCGCCACACCAGCAGCACCATCTATCATGTCGTGCAAGGCGAAGGCGCGACGCTGGCGGGAACAAAAAAAGGCGACGCCAAAGAGATGACATGGGGCGCCCACGACTGCTTCTTCGTGCCGTCGTGGAACTGGCATCATTTTGAAAATAGATCGAAGAACGAGCCGGCGATCATCTTCTCGGTGACCGACCGCCCGATACTCGAAAGCCTGGGGCTATTCCGCGAAGAAGCGGCGTAGAAAATATTTGGAGTGATGGAATCAAAGGGAGCGCGGGCTTTCTAGCCCGCGAAAATAAGGCGGACAGGAATGTCCGCTCTCCTTTTGTTTCCGACACCGTTCGATGAGTTAGTATCCGGGAAAGGGCTCGGGAGTCTTTTTCAAGATCACTTCAGACGACCGCGGGAATTCATTGTCAATTCAAGCCCGAGCTGTTTCGCGATCGCGATTACCCAATCTTCTCGGCCAAACGGTCGGCCTCGTTACGTACTTGAGCGTAGATCATCCACTACCCGTGCGGTGATGGGCGTCGGCGAGGATTTTTTTAAACGCGGAATAGTCGGCAGGCTTCTTGAATAACTCCAACCGACCA